>NZ_JBQGCX010001424.1:0-4540 GCF_052038725.1 Actinosynnema sp. | reverse complement strand
TTGGGGGGGGGGGGCCCGGGGGCGCTAGGGCGGGGCCCCCCGCGCGTCTCAGCCGTTCTTAACGGCCAGCTCGCCCAGCTCGGACCAGGTGTCCTGGGGGACCTTGGCGTTGACGATCCTCGGGGTCTCCACCAGGTAGGGCGGCAGCTCCTCCTGGGCGGTCTTGAAGTGCGCCGAGTTCACGTGCTCCACCGCCGCGTCGTCGTCCTTGAACGCCTCGACCAGCACGTACTCGTTCGCCACGTCCAGGCTGCGGGACCAGTCGTACCACAGGCACCCGGCCTCGGCGCGGGTCGCCTCGGTGAACGCCCGGCTGATCTCCGGCCAGTTGTCGGCGTGCTCGGGCTTGACCAGGAACTTGGCGGTGATGAAGATCATGACGCTCCCTCGGCGTTGGTCGCCTGAACGGTTCGGGCTCGGGTCGATCCTCGCACAGGCCGGGACGTCCGGCCCGCAGGTGGTTGACCGGTTACCGCGCACTGCCGCCGGTGCTCTCCCGCACCCGCAGCGCGAACGGCGCCCGCACCTCGCGCGGCTCGTCCGCCTCGCCCGCCACCCGCCTGCGCAGCAGCTCCACCGCCTCGCGCGCGATCGCGGCCTTGTCCGGTGCGACCGTGGTCAGCGACGGCAGGCTGAACGCGCCCTCCTCGGTGTTGTCGAACCCGACCACCGCCACGTCCTCGGGCACCCGCGCCCCACGCTCGGCCGCCGCCCGCAGCGCGCCGGTCGCCAGCAAATCGTTGAAGCAGAACACCGCGTCCGGCGGCTGCGGCAGCGCCAGCAGGGCCGCCATCGCCTCGGCGCCGTCGCGGCGGTGGTAGTTCGCCACCCGCGCCACCAGCTCCTCGCGCACCGGCAACCCGGCCTGAGCCAGCGCCTCCCGGTACCCGGCCAGCCGCTGCGCCGCCGTGCCGCGCGCCGGGTGCGCGCCGATCGCGGCGATCCTGGTGCGCCCCAACGACACCAGGTGCGCCACCGCCTCGCGCGCCGCCAGGACGTTGTTGATGCCCACCCGGTCCAGGCGCGCGTCCACCGAGTGCTCGCCCAGCAGCACCACCGGCACCGCCGGGTCGCCGAAGTCCGCCGCCGTCAGGGCCTCCGGGCTCACCAGCGCACCGTCCACCAGGTGCGGGCCGAGCGCGGCCAGGGTGGCGCGCTCGCCCTCCCGCGTGCCCTGGGTCTGCTCGATCAGCACGTTCCAGTCGTGCTCGCGCGCGGCCGTGAGCACCTGGCCCGCCAGCTCGCCGAAGTACGGGACGCCGAGCTCCGGCACCACCAGCGCGACGAACCCGGTGCGGCCCCTGCGCAGGTTCCGCGCGCCCAGGTTCGGCCGGTACCCGGTGGCGGCCAGCGCCTGCTCGACGCGGCGGCGGTTCTCCGGCTTCACGAAGCTGTGGCCGTTCACCACGTTCGACACCGTCTTGACCGAGACGCCCGCCAAGGTGGCGACGTCCTTGAGGGTTGTGGCCACCCGGCCCCCTTGTCGCTGGTGGGACGGCATCGGGTGGTGATCTTAGCGGGCGGTTCGGAGGGTTTACAACGTTGTGCCAACGATGTAAAAAGCGGGGGCGCAACCGTCCAGGGCGTTCTCCCGCCGCAGGCGCCTCCACCCGGCAGCTCCACCCCGCGCGTCCGCGTGCGCGGGTCCCTGCAAGCGAGTCCCCGGACCCACCGGAGTGTCCCCCATGCGCAGATCCCTGTCCCGCGCCCTCTTAGCCCCGCTGGCGGCCCTGCTGGTCGTCGGCTCGGCCGCCCCGGCGCTCGCCCAACCGGCCGCCTCGGCGCGGTCCGCCGACGCGAGCCCGTCCGCGGACGCGGTGTGGCAGCCCAAGCCCGCGCCGCTGACCACGCCGTGGACCAACCAGGTCTCGCCCACCAACGCCCTCCCGGAGTACCCGCGCCCGCAGCTCGTCCGGCCGGACTGGCAGAACCTCAACGGGGTGTGGGAGTTCGCGGGCGCCACGAACCTGGACGACCCGCCGATCGGCCGCCCGCTCGCCGAGGGCGTCCTGGTGCCCTACGCGATCGAGTCGGCGCTGTCCGGCATCAAGCGGCACGAGGACAGCATGTTCTACCGGCGGACCTTCACCGTCCCCGCGGGCTGGGACGGGCGGCGCGTGAAGCTCAACTTCGGCGCCGTCACCTGGGAGAGCCGGGTCTGGGTCAACGGGACCCAGGTCGGCACGCACACCGGCGGGTTCGACCCGTTCTCGTTCGACATCACCGGCGCGCTCCGCGGCGGCGCCAACGAGATCGTGGTCGGGGTCAACTCGCCGGTCGACGGGCAGCGCTACCCGATCGGCAAGCAGCGGCGGAACCCGAGCGGCATCTGGTACACGCCCGCGTCCGGGATCTGGCAGACCGTGTGGCTCGAACCCGTGGCCACCAACCACATCACGCGCCTGGACACCACGCCGGACGTGCCCGCCGGGGTGCTGGACCTGGTCGTGCAGGGCAGCGCGGGCAGGCAGGTGCAGGCCCAGGTGCTCAGCGGCGGCCAGGTCGTCGGCACGGCTTCCGGGACCGTGGGGCAGCACCTGCGGGTGCCGGTGCCGAACGCGCGGCTGTGGTCGCCGGACGACCCGTTCCTGTACGACCTGCGCGTCACCATGGCGGGCGGCGACGCGGTCACCGGGTACTTCGGGATGCGCTCGCTCGGCAAGGCCGTCATCGGCGGGGTCACCAGGCCGCTGCTGAACGGGGACTTCGTGTTCCAGCTCGGCACCCTGGACCAGGGCTACTGGCCGGACGGCGTCTACACCGCGCCCACCGACGCAGCGCTGCGGTCGGACCTGGAGCAGCAGAAGGCGTTGGGCTTCACCATGGTCCGCAAGCACATCAAGGTGGAACCGGCGCGCTGGTACTACTGGGCGGACAGGCTCGGGCTGATGGTGTGGCAGGACATGCCGTCGGTCGACTCGGTGGACGAGGCCCCGAACAGCCACGCCAACTACGAGTCCGAGCTGCGCCGGATGATCGAGCACCTCAAGGGGATCACGTCGATCGTGCAGTGGGTCCCGTTCAACGAGGGCTGGGGCGAGTACGACGCCGGGCGGATCACGGACCTGGTGCGGTCGCTGGACAACACCCGGTTGATCAACCACAACTCCGGGTCGAACTGCTGCGTCTCCGACCCCGATCCCGGCAACGGGGACGTGATCGACGACCACGCCTACCAGATGTCCTCCGGCACCCGGCAGCCCGACGGGCGGATCGCCGTGCTCGGCGAGTACGGCGGGCTCGGGCGGCGGATCACCGGGCACGAGTACCAGCCCGGCGAGGGCTTCGCCTACGGCGACCTCTACCCCGACGAGAACTCGTTGACCAGCCGGTACGTCACGATCACCGAGGAGGTCGGGCGGTTCGTGCAGACGCGCGGGCTGTCGGCGTCGGTGTACACCGAGCCGTACGACGTGGAGAACGAGGTCAACGGCTTCCACACCTACGACCGCCAGGTGCTGAAGGTGGACGCCGAGCGGGTCAGGGCGGTCAACCAGCGGGTCCTGGCGCGCGCCAGGGGGACCGAGGTCGGGCGGGACGAGCTGGTCTCGCTCAAGGTCGCCACCCCCGGCTTCACCACCCGCTTCCTGCGGCACCAGAACTCCCTGGCCCGCACCGACGTGCTCACCCCCGGCAGCGGCGAGGGCGCGACCAAGGACGCCACCTACCGGTTGCGCCCAGGGCTCGCCGACTCGGCCTGCTACTCGTTGGAATCGCGGAACTTCCCCGGCAGCTACCTGCGGCACTCGTCCTCGCGGGTGCGGCTGGACGCCAACGACGGCAGCGCGCTGTTCGCCGGGGACGCGACGTTCTGCGCCCGCGACGGCTGGGGCGCGACGGCGTTCGAGTCCAAGAACCTGCCGGGCCACTTCCTGCGGCACTACAACGAGGGCGTGTACGTGGCCCGCAGCGGCGGCCCGAACCCGTGGGACGGCGCGGCGAGCTTCACCCGGGACACCACCTGGAACGTCACGATCCCGCTGTGGCGCAGCGGGGTCGACCTGCCCGTCGACCAGGAGAGCTCGCTGCGTGTGACCACGCCAGGTTTCACCGACCGGTTCCTGCGGCACCGGGATAGCCTGGCCCGCACCGACGTGGTCGGCTCCGCGAGCGACGCGACCACCAAGGCCGACGCGACGTTCGTCGTGCGGCGCGGGCTGGCCGACCCGTCCTGCTACTCGTTCGAGTCGCGGAACCTGCCCGGCCGGTTCCTGCGGCACGCCTCGTACCGGCTGCGCCTGGACACCAACCCGAACACCGACCTCTTCCGCCGGGACGCCACGTTCTGCGCCCAGCCGGGGACCGGCGGCGCGCGGCTGGCCTCGGTGAACGAGCTGGGCGCGAACGTCCGGCACTACAACGCGGAGGTGTGGGCGGCCAGCGACGGCGGGGCCCACGCGTACGACAACCCGGTCTCGTACGCCCAGGACGCGAGCGGGAGCTTCGACGCGCCCTGGCCGCCCTGACCCGGTGCGGGGGCGGGGCGCGGGACCGTTCGGGTGCCGCGCCCCGCGTCCCACTTCGGTGCTCTGGACGGCTA
>NZ_JBQGCX010001423.1:0-5693 GCF_052038725.1 Actinosynnema sp. | reverse complement strand
GGCGGGCGGGGGGCGGGGCCGGGGGGGGGGCCGGGGGGGCGCGCCCCCCCCGCCCCCCCCGCGTCCGGCTACTTGGGTGCCAGCCGGATCGTCGCGCTGGCCCTGCGCACCTCGTCCCCGCCGTGCTGCGGCAGCACGTCCTCCAGGAACCCGTACTCGCGCAGCTCCCGCTCGTCGCGCGCCCGCCGCCGCACCGTCCGCCACCACATGGCGATGTCCGCCCAGCCCGGAGCCGACAGCGACCCGCCGAAGTGCTGCGTGGACAGCGCCGCGCACAGGTTCGCGAACCGCACCCGCTGCGCCAGCGGCCAGCCCTCCAGGGTGCCCAGCACGAACCCGGCGCCGAACACGTCACCGGCCCCGGTCGGGTCCAGCGCCGCCACGCTCAGCCCCGGCACGTCCGCCCGCTCCCCGGTGGCCGAGTCGACCGCGACCGCTCCCCCGCCGCCCCTGGTCACCACGACCACCGGCACCAGCTCGGCCAGCCGCTCGGCGGCCAGCTCCGGCGTGGACGACCGGGTGTAGCTCATCGCCTCGACCGAGTTCGGCAGGAACGCGTCGTACCCGTCGAGCCTGGTCAGCAGGTCGGGCGCCCACGCCTCGGTGCGGTCCCAGCCGATGTCGGCGAACAGCAGCGCCCCGCCCTCCTTGGCCTTGCGCACCCACGCCTCGTCCTCGGCCTGCAGGTGCACGAAGCACGCGCGGGTCGACGGCGGCGGGTCGAGCAGCTCGTCGGCGGTGACGGGCGGCTGGTGGCCGTGGGTGACCATGCTCCGGTCGTGGTCCATCGCCATGGAGACGGTGACCGGGGTGTGCCAGCCGTAGAACCGGCGGCAGTGCCCCAGGTCCACCTTCTCCTGCTCGGCCAGCACCTCCCAGCAGAAGTCGGCGTAGACGTCCTCGCCGAACGCCGCCGACAGCCCGGTGCGCAGCTCCAGCCTGCGCAGGGCCACGGCCAGGTTGGCGATGCCGCCGGGGCAGGAGCCCAGCCCGTCCGCCCACACCTCGGTCCCCGGCGCGGGCGGGCGGGGCAGGCCGGTGAAGATGATGTCCAGGAACACCGTCCCGGACAGCAGCACGTCGAAGGACGGCGCCTCGTCGCTCATGCGCACACGATGCCGGCCCTAGGAGGCGGAGCGGTCCACCCGGTCGACCGCGGCGGCCATTTCCCGCATCCTGGTCAGCGCCCGGTGCTGGGCGACGCGGACCGCGCCGGGCGTGGAGCCGACGGCGGCGGCGGTCTCCTCGGCGGTGAGGCCGACCGCGACCCGGAGCACCAGGATCTCCCGCTGCCTGGCGGGCAGCTTGCCGAGCATCCGGGTGATGTGGCCGATCAGCTCGCCGTTGACCGCGCGCTGCTCGGGCCCGTCCTCCAGCGCCGGGGTGTCCGGCAGCTCGGGCACGACCTCGGAGCGGCTGCGCACCGCCCGCCTGCGCGCGTCGGCGACCTTGTGCGCGGCGATGCCGTAGACGAACGCCAGGAACGAGGTCGGCTCGTAGCGGTAGCGGCCCAGCGCGGCGACCACGGCCAGGCACACCTCCTGCGCGATGTCCTCGGCCGAGACCAGGGTGCGCTCGCGCATCCCGACCCTGGCCCGGCAGTAGCGCAGCACCAGCGGCTGGACCCGCGTCAGCAGCTGGTCGACCGCGCGCGGCCTGCCCGCCAGCGCGTGGTCGACCAGGTCGCCCAGCTCGGCCTCGGCCAGCCAGGCGGCGCTCGGCCCGCCGGGCTCGGGCTCCGGCCCGCTCCCGACCAGCCGGATCCGCCGCCCCTCCCCCGCCACGGCACCGTCGCCGCCGACCGCCTCGATCCCCTCGATCTCGAAGTCAGCCCGCACGACTGCGTGGTGCCCCATCCGGCGACCCCCTCACGCTCGCGTCCACCCCGGCCGGCTACCACCGGCTACTCGTAGGAGCGCGCAGCCGGGGCGCTGATACCTGATCGGGCCAAGCTGACCACGGGATTCGAGCTCGCAGAGGCAAGAGCACCCGGTTGAGGGAGCACGTGCACCGTTCGGCCCAGCGGAGCTCGGGGCTAGCGCACCAGGAGGAGCCGCCGCACCGCCGGGCAGCCCACCCGACGGCCTGAACGGGCCCGAAGCGGGGAGGACGCCGCCGGGTGACGGAGCGTGACGGCGGGTGCGGCGGCCGGGTGGCGTGCGAGACGCGGGCGCCGCGCTCCCGCGGGCCACCGGCGGGACGGGCCCCGCGATCACCGGGGCGGCCGGTTCCGGGCCAGGATGGGGGTGGAACGGCGGGGTGCGACGGAAGGACCCGGTACACAGTGATCGAGCAGATGAGCGTGCGGACGGACCAGGGCGTGTTCGACGCGATCGCCGCGGGCCCGGAGGACGGGCGCCCGGTGCTGCTGCTGCACGGCTTCCCGCAGGCGGCGCTGTGCTGGGAGCACCAGGTGGCGGTGCTGGGCCGCGAGGGCTACCGGGCGGTCGCGTTCGACCAGCGCGGCTACTCCCCCGGCGCCCGACCGGCCGAGGTGTCCGCGTACGGCATGGGGTCACTGGTGGGCGACGTGCTCGCGGTGGCCGACGAGCTGGGTTGGCCGGTGTTCGACCTGGTCGGGCACGACTGGGGCGGCGCGGTGGCGTGGTGGGCGGCGGCCGAGCACCCGGAGCGGCTGCGCTCGCTGACCGTCGTGTCGACCCCGCACCCGGCCGCGCTCGGCGAGGCGATGCGCACCGACGAGGAGCAGCACCAGCGGTCCGGGTACATGGCGCAGCTGCGCGCGTCGGGCGCGGAGAAGCAGCTGCTCGCGAACGACGCGGAGGCGCTGCGGCGGATCTTCGACTGGCGGGTGCAGCCGGGCCGGGTGGACGAGTACGTGTCGCGGCTGAAGGAGCCGGGGGCGCTCACGGCGGCCCTCAACTGGTACCGGGCGAGCCGCCCCGACGGCCGGATCGGGAAGGTGACGGTGCCCACCCTGTACGTGTGGACGACCGAGGACGTGGCCTTCGGCTCCACGGCCGCGCTGGCCACGGGCGACTGGGTGACCGGCCCTTACACCTTCCGGATGCTGGAGGACGTGTCGCACTGGGCGCCCGAGGAGGCGCCCGAGGCGGTCACCGCCCTGCTGCTGGCCAACCTGTCGATTTCATGATTTTCGACTTGTCGTTGAACCGTTACCGGGTCGTGGCACGTCTGCCTCACTATGACGGAGTTGACCTACTCGGAGCGTCGGGTTGCGACCCTCGCCGCGTGTGGACACAGCAACCGGGCCATCGCCATGCGGCTGCACATCACCGTGAGCACGGTAGAGCAGCACTTGACGAGGGTGTACCGGAAGCTGTCCGTGGCGAGCAGAACCGAGCTGAAGGGGCACAGCGCACTGGTGTGACCCCGTGGGGGTGACGGGCCTGCTCCTGGCCGCAGGCGCCGGACGGCGGTACGGCCGCCCGAAGGCGCTGGTGTCGCAGGGTGGCGCGCTGTGGGTCGAGACGGCCTGCGGGGTGCTCCGGGCGGCGGGTTGCGACCGGGTGGTCGTGGTGCTGGGCGCCTCATCCGCACGGGTGCGGGCCACCGCGTCGCTGGGAGACGCGGTGGTGGTGGACAACGCGGACTGGTCCACGGGCGTGGGATCGTCCCTGCGCGTGGGCCTCGCCGCAGCGGGTGACCGGGACGCGGTCGCGGTGCTGCCGGTGGACACCCCCGGTGTCACGGCGGACGCGGTCGCCCGGCTGCTCGTGCTGGCGTCCCCGGCGGTGCTGGCGAGAGCCTGCTACGCCGGGGTGCCCGGCCATCCCGTGCTGATCGGCCGGGACCACTGGGGCCCGGTGTCGGAGTCGGCGCGCGCCGACGTGGGCGCGCGCGACTACCTGGTCGAGCACGGCGTGCTGATGGTGCCGTGCGAGGACGTGGCCGACGGCGACGACGTCGACGCGCCGCCCGCTACTTGATCGATCCCGCAACGACTGCGGGGCGCCCACGGGAACCAAACCCCATCTCCTCCCCCACCCGCACCGCCGCGCGGACCAGCCCGGCGAGAGCGGGCGACCGGCTGTGCGGCTGCCACGCGATGAGCGTGGTCACCGGCGGCGCGTCCACCACCGGGACCCCGGCGTGCTCGGCCCACTGCCAGGCCCGGCTGGACGCCGGGATGACCAGCAGCGCCAGCCCGAGCGCGATGAGCTGCGACACCTGCGCCTGGTCCCGCACCTCCGGCCCCGGCCCTGGCGGGTAGCCGCCCTCCAGCCGAGGCCACCGCGCGAGCGGCAGGCCGGGCACGTCCGCGATCTCCGACATGGTCAACGACTCCCGCCGGGCCAGCGGATGCCGAGCAGGCAAAACCGCGACCTGCTCCTCCACCAACAACTCCTCGGTGTCGAACCCCGCCACGTCGTCGAACGGCCGGTGCACCAGCGCGGCGTCCGCCCGCCCAGCCCGCAACAGCCCGGCCTGCTCGCCGATCCCGCAGAGCAGCACCTCGACCTCGCCCGCCCCGACCTCCTCCCGGTACGCGGGCAGCACCCTGCTCAACAACTCGTGGTCGGCCCCTGCCTTGACCGCCAGCACGATCCGCCCCCCGGCCCTGCGGACCCGGTTGGCGGCGGCGGTGGCCGCGTCGAGCACGACCCGCCCCTCCCGCAGCAGCACCTCGCCCGCCGGGGTGAGGGCGACGCCGCGCCGGTCGCGCTCCAGCAGCACCGCGCCCAGTCGCCGCTCCAGCCGCTGGATCGCCCTGGACAGCGGCGGCTGCGCCATGCCCAGCCGCTCGGCGGCCCGCCCGAAGTGCAGCTCCTCGGCGACGGTGACGAAGTAGCGCAGCTCGCGCGTCTCCAGGTCCACGGCGCGAGGCTACGCCCCCGGTGATACCCGCCGGGTATCACAGCGGGCGCAACCGGTCTTGGCGCCCGGCCCGCCCCGAGGCAGAGCATCGACACCGTGAACGAGCAGAAGAAGACCGCGCTGGTGACCGGCGCGAACAAGGGCATCGGCTACGCGATCGCGGCGGGCCTGGGCGCGCTGGGCCACCGCGTCGGGGTGGGCGCCCGCGACGACGCCCGCCGCGAGGAGGCCGTGGCCAGGCTGCGCGCGGCGGGCGTGGACGCGTTCGGCGTCCCCCTGGACGTCACCGACGACACGAGCGCCGCCACAGCGGCACGCCTGCTGGAGGGGGCAGGCCACGGCCTGGACGTCCTGGTCAACAACGCGGGCATCTCCGGCGCCCACGCCCCGGACTGGTCCCAGGACCCGACCACCCTCGACCTGGCCGAGGCCCGCAGGGTGGTGGAGACGAACGTCTTCGGCGTCATCCGGGTGACCAACGCCCTCCTCCCCCTGCTGCGCGAGTCCCCGGCCCCCAGGATCGTGAACCTCTCCAGCAGCGTCGCGTCCCTGACCAGGCAGGCGGACCCGGACGCGCAGAGCGGCCCGATCATGGCGGTGTACGCACCGACGAAGTCCTACCTGAACGCGGTGACCGTGCAGTACGCCCGGCAGCTGGCGGGCACGGGCGTGCTGGTGAACGCGGCCTGCCCCGGCCTGGTGGCCACGGACTTCACCGGCTTCCAGGCCCCGCGCACCCCCGAGCAGGGCGCGGCGACCGCGATCCGCCTGGCGACCCTGCCCGGCGGCGGCCCGTCCGGCGGCTTCTACGACGACGAGGGACCCCTGCCCTGGTGACCGCTCCCGCCGCCACCCCCCCCGGGGGGGCGGCGGGGCACACCACCACCACCACC
>NZ_JBQGCX010001422.1:0-2370 GCF_052038725.1 Actinosynnema sp. | reverse complement strand
GTGTACCAGCAGGACCGCCCCGGACGGGGCCGAATGACGCAGTCGTCAGCGAACCGCAAGACGGCGGTCCCGCTGGGCCGCCCGGAGCAGTGCACGGGGCTTGGCGGAGGGGTGGCGCATGGGCCGTCCCGCTGGTGGGGGTCCCGTCCGCTGTGCACGCTGGCGTGGACGGCACGGCGCGGGGAGGGACGTGATGGCCCGGCGAAACGAGGCGCTGTTGCGCTGGTTCCGCCAGACCGGGTGGACGCAGCGCGAACTGGCGCGCGCGGTGACCCGGCTCGGCCAGGCGCGGGGCTGCAACGTGGCCCCGGACAGCTCGCGGGTGCGGCGGTGGTTGGAGGGCGAGCGGCCGAGGCAGCCGGTGCCCGAACTGCTCGCCGCGCTGTTCAGCGAGCGGCTGGGCAGGCCCGTCGGCCCGGAGGACCTCGGTCTCGGGTCGGGCGCGCCGCCCGGCTCCGAGCTGGGGTGGGACCAGCGGGGGCTGGTCACCGCGCTGCAGGACTTCACCAGGAGCGATCTGATGATCAAACGCAGGGACGTCCTCGGCGCCACCGCGGCGCTGGCCACGGGCACGGTGCTGGAGGACCGGTTGCGCGGGTGGCTCGACCCGGTGCGGGCGCACGCCTCGCCCGCCGCGTCCGCGGGGCGGATCGGGACGGCGGAGATCGCCGAGATCGAGGCGGCGACCCGGACGTTCTGGACGTGGGACGCGAAGGTCGGCGGCGGGCTGTACCGGGAGGCCGTCGTGGGGCAGCTCAAGGCCATGACGGACCTGCTGGAGCACGCCTACCCGGAGCAGATCGGCAGGCGGCTGTTCCGGTCCACGGCGGACCTGGCGCGGCTGGCCGGGTGGATGTCGCACGACGTGGGCCTGCAGGGCACGGCGCAGCGGTACTTCACGTTCGCGCTGCACTGCGCGAAGCGGGCCGGTGACCAGCGGCTCGGGGTCGAGGTGCTGTCGCGGATGGCCAGGCAGATGGTGCACGTGGGCAAGCCGCGCGAGGCGCTGTCGCTGGTGGCGCTGGCCCGGCGCGGGGCGGGCGGGCGGATCGCCGAGGCGGAGCAGGCGATGCTGGGCACCTGCGAGGCGTGGGCGTGGGCCGCGCTCGGCGACGCGGGCCGGGTGGACCGGGCGGTCGGGGAGGCGCAGGAGCGCTTCTCGCGGGCCGTGGCCGGGGACGCGCCGTCGTGGCTGGGGTACTTCGACCAGGCCGGGCTGTCCGGGATGGCCGGGTTGTCCTACCGCACGCTCGCCGAGGGCGACCCCGGCCTGGCCGGGCGGGCGGAGCCGCACATCGACGCCGCGCTGCGGCTGCGCAACCGGGACACCTACGCGCGGTCGAACCTGTTCGACCTGATCTCGCTGCTGGGCGTGCGGATCGTGCAGGGCGAGCACGCGGAGGCGGAGCGGATGGTGCGGCGGGTGCTGCCGGTCACCGGCCGGATCAGCTCGACGCGGACGGTGGACCGGATCAGGCCGCTGGCGCGGCGGGCCCGCGCGGACGCGGCGCGCTCGGCGGACGCGGCCCGGCTCGCCGAGTCGCTGGACGGGCTGCTGGCGGTGTGAGCCCCGGCGGGCGGCGCCCGGGCCCGCGCCGCCCCCCGGGGTCCCCGGCGGGCCCCCCGGCTCGCCCCGGTGCGGGCGGGCCTGCTCGCGGCGATCCGGTCCCTGGCGGCCAGCCACACCTCCCTGCCGCGCTCGGCGACGCCGCACGCGTCGGTGAACCGCTCCACGAACTCCCTGCTGGGCAGGCGGTTCCCGGCCAGCACCTCGGAGATCGTGGTCTTGGAGAACGGCACGCCGTCGCGGGGCGGTCCGGCGCGCCCGGCGAGCTTGCGCAGCGACACCTCCCCGGCCTCGGCGCGCAGGCGCCGCAGGTGCGCGGCGAACTCCCGGACGGTGGACGCGGCGCTCGGGTCGGTGCGACCGGCGTTCTCCCGCTGTGGCACGGCGCTCTCCGGGGAGATGTGGGCGAAGTCCTGCGGAACGCCAGCAGCATAGGGTCGGGCGCGGGCTCCACGGCCGCAGTGCTGCGGCCCCGGACCCCGGGGCCCGGTTGCGCCCGGAACGGGAAAAACCATTGCGGCGCACGGGTTTCACCAGTGGTCGGGGTCCCGGCTCCCGGCGGCGGCGAGGCGCGACAGCCGCCGCTCGACGCGGTCGGCGACCGCGAGGAGCCGGGGCGCGCGCACCGGGTGCGCGAGGGCGTTGGGCGAGCCGGGGCCGTGCCGCCGGAGCACCTCGGCCAGCCGGTCGGGCACGCTCACGCGACGGCCGGGGGGCCCGGTGGTCTGGGCGGCGGGGGTGAGCGCGTCGGCGACCGGGCCGTCCTCGCGCGTGTATCGGGCCAGCACGTCCTCCAGCCCGAG
>NZ_JBQGCX010001421.1:0-2001 GCF_052038725.1 Actinosynnema sp. | reverse complement strand
GTCGGCCACGGCCTCGCGCAGCACGTCCAGCACCCCCAGCCCGCCCTTGAGGCCGCGCACCGCGGGCTCGTCCTCGGCCACCGCGACCACGCCGGGGAACAGCTCGCCGGGAGTGGCGAACACGACGTCGTTCTCCCCGAGGGACGGCAGCACCCGCCCGACGTGCCGCAGGAACAGCGGGTTCGGGCCGACCAGCAGCACGCCGGAGCGCGACAGCCGGTCGCGGTGGGTGTAGAGCAGGTACGCGGTGCGGTGCAGCGCCACGGCGGTCTTGCCGGTGCCCGGACCGCCCTCGACCACCAGCACGCCCCGGTGCTCCGACCGGATCACCTCGTCCTGCTCGGCCTGGATGGTCGCGACGATGTCGCGCATCCCGCCGTCCCTGGGCGCGGCCAGCGCGCGCAGCAGCGAGGACCGGTCGGCTCCCAGCTCGTCGTCGTGGAACTCCTCCAGCACCCGCCCCCTGCCGTGGAAGTGCCGCCGCCGGGTGACGCCCTCGGGGCGCGCGCCGGTCGCGGTGTAGAACGGCCGGGCGGCGGGGGCGCGCCAGTCCACGAGCAGCGTGCCCTGCTCCTCGTCGGCCAGGCCGGTGCGCCCGACGTACGTGGTCCCGCCGTCCGCGTGGTCGGTGCGCCCGAAGCACAACCCGCTGTCGGCCGCGGTCAGCCCGGCGAGCCGGTCGGTGAGGGTGCGGACGGCCACCTCGCGCTGCCACGGCAGGTCGGTGTGGTCGGCGAGCACGGCGTCCAGGCGGCGCCGGGTCTCGGCTCGCTCGGCGTCCAGCCGCCGGTACCGCTCGGCGGACCTCGCGCGCTCCGCGGCCAGTTCCACCGAAGGGTCGCCCACCTGCACTTTTCCCGTTTCCGGCGAATTAGACCGAACCACTCTTGCCCCCTTGTGCTATAATTCTTCAAGGACGTTCAAGCGATTGTTGGAAAACAACGCGCAATCGTCATGTATAGCACCGCGCGCTTTTCCCGCGCACCTTTTCACCCCGTTCCGCCGCGATCTTCGCCCGGTCGGCCGGGTGAAGCCCTCAGGTCCGCCCCCACCCCGCCGTTGTCACCCTCGAAGCGAGCGGAACGGCAGGTGGAGTGGCCGTCCCGTTCGCTGAACGTCCCCGTCCCAGGGCCGACGGCGTGGAGTCGGAACCGGGGGCGGGGTTCGCCGGAGGCGGACCGACCGGGTGGTTGCCAAACCTTCCCCGAGCCCGGTGGGTCCGTCTCCGGCCCCTTCTCCCGCGCCGTCCCGCGCTGTCCCGTGTCGTGCCGGGATATTCCGCACCGACGCCCGGCGCCTTTTTCCGCACGCGCGCGAGCCTTCGGGCACCCTGCGCCGCTCCCTCTTCCCGTCACCACCGCGCTGCGCCAGGGTGGGTGTCGTGGGGGTTCCGGACCGGAGTCCCCGGTGCGGCAGCGGGAGGACGAGTTGAGCAGCAGACTCCGCGGTGCGGCGGTCGTCGTGGCGGCTGTCCTGGCAACCTCGGCGACACCGGCGGTGGCGGCCCCCTCGGGCTTCGAGGTCCTCGCCCCGCTCACCCCCGGTCGGGACGCGGAAGCGGTGGTGGTCAACGGTTCCGGGGTCGCGCTGGGCTGGGCGGTCCGGGCGGACGGGGCGCGGGTGGTGGTGCGCTGGGCCGGCGGTTCGGTGCGTGAGTTCCCGCCGGTGCCGGTGTCGCGGTCGTTCCCGGTCGGCGTGGACGCGAGCGGCGCGGGCGTGCTGAACGTGCGCGGGACGTGGGTGAACGCCGTGCGGTGGGAGGCGGACGGGCGGGTGGTGCGGCTGCCGCAGATCGCCGGTGGCGGGCAGAGCACGGTGGACGCGGTGAACGGCGCGGGTCTCGCGGTCGGGAACACCACGGACGGCAGCGGGGTCACGCACGCCGCCACCTGGGACACCTCGGGGGCGCTGCGGGTGCTGCCGGGGTTGGGGACGCGGGACAGCCGGGCGACGTCGGTGGACGAGGCCGGGAACGTGTCCGGGGCGGCGCTGGGGGCGGAC
>NZ_JBQGCX010001420.1:0-3621 GCF_052038725.1 Actinosynnema sp. | reverse complement strand
AGCTGGGCGCGGTGCCCACCACCTACGGCGAGGGCTTGGCCGAGCGGGTCGCGGCGCTCGGCGGCGCCGACCTCGTCCTCGACGCGGCCGGGTCCGGCTCGCTGGCCGACCTCGTGGCCATCGCGGGCGGCCCCGACGCGGTCGTCACCGTCGCCGACCAGGTGAACGCGCCCGCGCTGGGCGTGCGCTCCCTCGGCGCCGAGAACAACCCGGCGCTGCTGGCCGAGGCCGCCGAGCTCGGCGAGCGCGGCGGGTACACCCCCCACGTGTCGCGGGTGTTCGCGCTGGACGAGGTCGCGCAGGCGCACGCGCACGTCGAGGAGGGCCACGTGCGCGGCAAGGTCGTCGTGCGGATCTGAGTTCCCCGAATGCGTTCACGGTGGTGAACAATGGTGTTCACCACCGTGAAAGCGAGTGCGCCGAACGAGTTTCCATTGCCTCGCCGGAAAAGCTGCGCTACCGTCCCCATTACCGCGCTTATCCGCTGTTTGCGCAGTTCAGAGACGTGAACAACGGGCGCGGGATCGCGTTTTTCCGGGTGCTCGCAAGGAGGCGTGCATGGGTTCGCGCAACCGATTAAACCTTTCTCCCCATTCGTGGAGAGCGCTCTCCGCGGTGGCTGCGGTGGGGGCTCTGGTGGTCGCGCTGGTGGCCTGGCCGAGCGCCCCGCCCGCGTCGGCCGCGGTGAGCGCGGGCACGTACGTGGTCACCAACGGCGGCAGCGGGCAGTGCCTCGACTCGGGCGGCGGCGCGAGCGGGTCGCAGTTGCAGCAGGCGTCGTGCGGCGGCTCCGCGAGCCAGCGGTGGACCCTCGCGGCGGTCAGCGGCGGCTTCCGCATCACCTCGGCGGCGGGCCTGTGCGCCGGGGTGCGGGACGACTCCACCTCGGCGGGCAAGGTCGTCGAGCAGGTCGCGTGCGGCAGCACCGGCAGCCAGACCTGGACCCTCGCGGAGAGCGGCGGCAACCACCGGGTGGTCAACGCCAACGGCGGGAAGTGCTTGAACACCAAGGACAACTCGACCGCGTCGGGCGCGCCGGTGCAGACCAACTCCTGCGACGGCGCGGCCACCAAGCAGTGGTCGTTCACCACCTCGGGCGGCGGCAACCCGACCACCACCACGACCACGACCGGCGGTGGCGGCCCCACGACCACCACCACCCCGCCACCCGGCGGCGGCACCGGCGACGGCCCGTGGCCGAGCGACACCGGCAGCGTGCACCAGACCACGACGAAGAACGCGGGGACCTTCTTCGACGGCGGCCTCAAGCGCTACTACGGCATCGGCGACGGCGGCCAGGGTGAGAGCCAGGACCCGATGTTCGTCGTCGCCAACGGCGGCACGATCCAGAACGTCATCATCGACGCGCCCGCCGGTGACGGCATCCACTGCGAGGGCTCCTGCACGATCCGCAACGTGTGGTGGAACGACGTCGGCGAGGACGCGGCCACGTTCAAGTCCGCCAGCTCCTCGGCGACCTACCTGGTCGACGGCGGCGGCGCGAAGTCCGGGGCCGACAAGGTGTTCCAGCACAACGGGGCCGGGACGCTGACTATCCGCAACTTCCAGGTGCACAGCTCCGGCAAGCTCTACCGGGCCTGCGGGAACTGCTCCACCTCGTACCAGCGGCACGTGGTGCTGGACGGGGTCACCGCGCGCTCGACCAAGGTCCTGGTGGGGATCAACACCAACTGGGGCGACACGGCCCGGTTCTCGCGGGTCACCGTCCACGGCAGCACGACGGTGTGCGAGAAGTACCAGGGCGTGCCGAAGGGCAGCGAGCCCAAGAAGATCGGCGAGGGGGCGGACGGCAAGAACTGCCTGTACCAGCCCTCGGACATCACCCAGCGGTGACGTCCTGACCGCGGGGCCGGGGTCGACGACGACCCCGGCCCCGCCGTCACGCGGCGGCGCGCACGACGGCCTCGGCGACGGTGGTGGCGACCTGGCACACGTCGACGTCGAACCGGCCCTGCCGGACCTGCACGCCGCCCACGCCCCGCTCCAGCCGCACGAGCACCGCGCACGCCGTGCCCTCGCGCGGGCTCATCGTCACCCGGTGCGCCTCCCTGCCCGCGACCTGCACCTTCGTCGTGCGGTCGGGGGCGGTCCCGCTCAGCGCGAACCCGTCCGGCGCCGCCCAGAACACCTCGGTGGTGAACAGCCCGGAGCCCTTGCCCTCGTTGTGGTTGGTGTAGACGCACGAGGTCGCGAAGCCCTCGTCCGGCAGCCGCAGGGTCGGCACGACGTCCCTGGGGTGCCTGACCTGCTCGGGGAACGCCGCCCAGCCCAGCGCGCACGGGTCGAACGGCGCGCCGACGGCCGCCGCGTCCGGTGGCACGGGGTGCGCGCCCAGGACCACCGGGGCCGTGGCCACCCGCTTCGCGGGCGGCGGCTCCTCGCCCATCGCCGCCAGCACCTTCTCGGTGCTCTCGTCCAGGCCGGGGCAGGTCAGCGACTCCACCTGCACGGTCTGGAGCTGGAGGTAGCGCAGCACCAGCTCGCTGCTCTCGTCCACCAGCGGCAGCCCCGACTGCCAGGCGAACTCGTTGCGGCACCCGGTCGCCAGCTTCTCCTTGACCACGTCCCGGCCGCCCATGGTGACCACCTCGGCGCTGTCCGGCCGGTTGCCGACGGGGTCGCCGCCGATCAGGAAGCTGACCTCGATCCGCTGGGGGCGGCCACCGCCGCGCCCGACCTCGACCACGCAGGTGTTCGTGCCCAGCGGCTTGTCGATCCGCGCGCCGGGGGAGTCCAGCAGCGCCGAGGCGGGCACGCACGGGTCCAGGGTCGCCAGCGCCAGCTCGGGCGAGCTCCGCCCCTCACCGGCCAAGGGCGGGTCGGACCACAGCGCGGCGGTCGACTCCAGGTAGCTCCGCCCGGCCCCGCACAGGTCCACCCCCGGCGTGCCGCCGCCGTGCACCCCGAACTCGACCAGCGGGCTCACCAGCCCGCGCGAGGACTCGGGCAGGCCCAGCTCCTCGTCGACGTCCAGGTAGAACGAGCACCTGGCGTCCCGGACCACCAGCGCGGTCCGCCCGGCGACCTGCTCCGGCGCGCCCTGCGCCCGGCCGTTGGCGGCGTTGGCGGCCAGCGTCAGCTGCACCTCGTACTTCAGCTCACCCGCGCCCTCGCCGACCGCGACCACCGCCCGGCAGGGGCGTCGCGGGCGACAGGGGGCCGTTCGCGGGAGCGCCGTTCACGGCACCGCACCGACCGGGGGGTCGACTTGTTCGTCGCACGGGGTTCCACAGCAGGGCGGGGGGCGCGTTCGGGCGCGCTGGTCGCGGCGTTGCTGCTGCCGCTCGCCGCCTGCACCACCGTCGTGGGCTCCAGGGCGGTGCCCGTGCCGCCCGACGAGCGCGCCCAGGGCTCGACCGCGATCGTGGCGCAGATCGAGGAGGAGGACCGGCCGCTGGCCGTGGCCTACGCCCACCTGCGCGCCGTCGACGCCTGCGGGCTGCTCTACGACGAGGCGGCGATGGCGAAGGCGTTCCCCGGCGCCCGGACCGAGCTCGTGCTGCCCGCGACGGTGCTCGGCACCTGCCGGGCGGTGGTCGCGGTCGGCGAGGGCGCGGGTGAGCTGAAGTACGAGGTGCAGCTGACGCTGGCCGCCAACGC
>NZ_JBQGCX010001419.1:0-4014 GCF_052038725.1 Actinosynnema sp. | reverse complement strand
CCACAAGCACGCCTCGCCGGCGGGGCAGACCTCCAAAAAAGAGGGAGACGGGCTCTGCCGGCCGGTGACGCTTTCGTGGGTGGTCCCGTTGTACCCCTGCGGTGGTCCGGGTCCCTCTTTCCCGTTTGGCCTCCTTTCAGGCAAGCACGCTCGTCAAGACGCCGTATGACTCGGGCGGTCTTCCGGGCAGTGCGGCGGCGTCTTGACAAGCGTGCTCGGGCTTCGCCAGGCCAAACGGAGAAGAGGGACGCGGGGAGGGTGCTTTGTGCGCACGCTCCGCGTGCGCACATCGCCCGCGCTTGCCTTCGACTGGGCAGTGGCCGTCTTTCCGATTGGTGGATTGCCCGCCCCCGTTGTGGCCGTTGAGGGCTACGCCTTTCCGCAGTGGCTGTAGCTGTGGCTGTGGCTGAGCGGGCCGCCGTACCCGGCCAGCTTGTTCTGCCCCTCCCGACCCGGCACGACCCTGCCCAATTCGACCCGACCCGAGCGAGCCAGCCCCGGCCAGCCCCGGCCCTGTCCGGCCGACCCGGCCTTGCCTGTCCGCTCCAGGCTCTACCCGACCTGATTCTGCCCAGCCCAGCCCGACCTACCCGGCCCTGTCCTGCCTGCCCCCGCCAGGCCCTACCCAACCTTGCCCAGTCCTGCCCGGCCTGGCTCTGCCCTGCCCGACCCGGCCCAGCCCCCGGCCCGGCCCAGCCCCCGGCCCAGCCCTCGCCCCTGCCCAGCCCAGCCCAGCCCAGGAGCGGCTTACACCGCCACGACGGAGAGCAGCCACGTTGAGCCCAGCAGGCCTGGGCCGTGTGGGAGGGACCAGGGTGGGTGGTTGCGGGTGGGGAGGCGGGAGAGGAGGAGGGTGGTCAGGCTTGCCAGGGCTGTTGCCAGGGGGAGTGCGGTCCAGGAGACGCAGGCCAGGACTGCGCCCAAGGGGCCTGACAGCTTCACGTCGCCCCCGCCCAGGGCGGTTGGGCGTAGCAGGTGGATGAGCAGGTGGGCGCCGGCGAACAGGGTGCAGCCGGCCAGGGCTCGTAACGGGTCTGCGCCTGACATGGCCAGGAGCAGGAGGAGGACCGGGTAGGCCGGGAGGGTGAGGGCGTTCGGGAGTCTGCGGTGGCGCAGGTCCACGAGCGTCAGGGCTACGCCTAGCCAGGCCAGGGTCAGGGGGACGGGGAGCCAGCTCGGGGGGACGTTCAGGGCTCCCGTCAGGCACCAGAGGAATGCTGTTGATGGGGCGCACCACCACCAACGGGCATTTGTTCCGCGACGCAGGCGGCGCAGGGTGGGAGGGATCAGGAGGCCGGCCAGGAAACCCAGGTAGGTCAGGTGGAATGTCATGGGTTCACGGTGCGCCTGCGGGGTTGAGCTGGGCAAGGGGAAAGCGGGGGAGGTTTGAGTGAACGGACCGTTCATCCGGGGTTTCTGGGGTGAACGGTCCGTTCATCGGTGGAGAATGTGAATAACCTTGCGGGGTTAGCGCGGTGGAGTGGTTATTCGGGGGTTCAGGAGCGAGGGGGTTAGCGGTCCCAGGTGCACAGCGGGGTTCCCGCGTTCACGTGGCCGCCCCAGGGGGCTGCCGGGGACAGGGCGGACGGGTCCGCCTCCAGGGCCACCACGGGGCAGATCGGGGCGTAGCCCGCCGCCTCCACCTCGGCGGGGTCCCAGGTCACCACGCGTTGGCCCGCCTCCACGGCGTCGCCCTTCTCCACGTGCACGGTGAAGCCCTCGCCCTTGCGCTTCACGGTGTCGATGCCCAGGTGCACCAGGACCGCGCCCCCGTCGGCGCCCGCCACGACGAACGCGTGCGGGTGCAGGGTCACGACGGTCCCGGTGATCGGGGACAGCACGTCGGCCGCCTCGCGGTCCGGTTCCACCGCGAAGCCCGGACCCACCATCGCCTGCGCGAACACCGGGTCCGGCACCTGGTCGAGGGACACCGGGCGACCGCTCACGGGGGACTGGACGCTCAGGGTCACAGCAGGTCCTCGATGTCGCTGGCGATGGTGTCCGCCTCCGGGCCGACCACGACCTGGACGACCGAGCCCTGCCGCATCACGCCGTGCGCGCCCAGCGCCTTCAGCGCCTTCTCGTCGACCAGCGACCCGTCCTCCAGCTCGCAGCGCAGCCGGGTGATGCAGGGTTCGATCTCCACGATGTTGTCGGCCCCGCCGAGCGCGGCCAGGATTCCCGCAGCCTTCTCGTCAGCCATGTCACGAGTCCTCTCTCGACTTCACCGTTGGTGAGCGCCCCCGCTTGGCCACGGTCGCGTAACGGCGGGTTGACACCCGATCAGCGGGCGGAGCATCCTCCCCGCACCAACTGGTCTAGACCGGAAAGTACCAATCCCGGCTGGCAGGCGCGACGACGGGAGGAGGTTGACCGTGCAGCACCGGATCGTCGACGGCCCGAAGCCCAAGCACGCTCAGTTGCGGGACATCCTCCGCGCGGTGGCCGACGAGGCCCCACCGGGGTCCGCCATCCCGTCCGAGCGCGACCTCGCCACCCGGTACCGGGTCTCCCGCATCACGGTGCGGGCCGCGATCGGCCAGCTGGTCTCCGAGGGCCTGCTCACCAGGGCCAAGGGCCGCGGCACGTTCACCGCCAAGCGCCGGATGGACGTGCAGCTCTACCTGGAGTCCTTCACCGACGACATGCGCAAGCGCGGCTTCACGCCGTCGTCGGAGGTGCTGCGCTGCGCCGAGGAGCCCCCGCCGGTGTCGGCGGCGTCCGCGCTGGGCCTGGGGCCCGGCGAGCCCGCGTGCGCGGTGGTCCGCCTGCGCAGGGCGGACGGCGTGCCGCTGACCGTCGAGCGCGGCTGGTACAGCCCGCGCGTCGTGCCGGGCCTTCCCGAGCACGACCTGACCGGCTCCCTCTACGCGATCATCGCCGACGCCTACGGCGTCCAGCTCGACCACGCGGAGCAGACCGCGTGGGCCGAGGGCGCGGACCGGGCCACGGCCCGGCTGCTGGGCGTGCGCGAGGGCAGTCCGCTGCTGGTGTTCCGCAGGGTCGCGGGCAGCGGCGGCAGGCCGGTCGAGGACATGACGTCCTGGTACCGGGGTGATCTCTACCAGGTGACCATGCAACTGGACCGGACCGTCCCGGACTCCGGCCCGCACTCCGCCAAGGGAGGTACCACATGAGCGCCAGCGCCCCACAGGCGACGGGCGGTCGTGAGATCAAGGGACTGGCCGGGTTGCAGAGGTTCGGCCGCAGCTTGATGCTGCCGATCGCCGCGCTCCCCGTCGCCGGCCTGCTGCTCCGCCTCGGCCAACCCGACTTGCTCGGCGCCAAGGGTCTCGGCTGGATCCAGGTGGCCGCCGTCATCGGCGGCGCGGGCGACGCGCTGTTCACCAACCTGCCGCTGCTGTTCGCGGTGGGCGTGGCGATCGGCTTCGCCCGGCGCGGCGACGGCTCCACCGCGCTGGCCTCGGTGGTCGGCTACGTGGTGATCCAGGCCGTCTTCAAGGCGATGTCGCCGTTCGTGCTGGACCAGCCGAACCCCGACAAGCCGGTGCTGATCAACTACTCGGTGCTGGCGGGCGTGATCGTGGGTCTGATCACAGCCGTGCTGTGGCAGCGGTACCACCGCATCAAGCTCCCCCCGTACCTGGCGTTCTTCGGCGGCAGGCGGTTCGTGCCGATCCTGGTCGCGGGCGTCATGGTCGTCCTGGGCGTGCTGCTCGGCCTGGTGTACCCGCTGTTCAACGCGGGCCTGACCTGGCTCGGCGAGGCCGTCTCCAGCAGCACGATCCTGGGCGCGGGCATCTACGGCACGGTCAACCGGCTGCTGATCCCGCTGGGCCTGCACCACATCCCGAACACCTTCGTCTGGCAGGTCTTCGGGGAGTACGAGGGCAAGACCGGTGACATCCAGCGGTTCTTCGCGGGCGACCCGACGGCGGGCACGTTCCAGACCGGCTTCTTCCCGATCTTCATGTTCGCCCTCCCGGCCGCCGCGCTGGCGATCGTGCACACCGCCCGCCCGGCGCAGAAGAAGGTCGTCGCGGGCATCATGGG
>NZ_JBQGCX010001418.1:0-2959 GCF_052038725.1 Actinosynnema sp. | reverse complement strand
GGGGGGGGGGGGGGGGGGCCGGGGGGGGGGGGGGGCGGGGCGGCCACGGGCGCCGCCGCTGTACACCTCGTTGTTCGTGCACGGCCTCGCGGGGGTGGGGGGGGGGGCCGGTCCGCCGCCGTCGCGGCTGCCGGTGCCGGTGTCGGCGGCCGAGCAGCTGGTGGCGCTGGCCAGGGCGAACCCCGGCGAGCTGACCCTGATCGCGCTGGGGCCGCTGACGAACCTGGCGCTGGCGGTGCTGCTGGAGCCGGAGCTGCCCGCGCTGCTGCGGTCGGTGACGGCCATGGCGGGGGCGACGGCTGTGCCGGGCAACATCACCCCGTACGCGGAGGCGAACGCCTGGCACGACCCGGAGGCGGCGGCGATCGTGCTGGACGCCGGGTTCGACCTGACGCTGGTCGGGCTGGAGGTGACCGAGTCGGCGCGGGCGGACGCGGACTGGCTGGACCGGCTGGCGGGGCTGCGGACGCGGCGGGCGCGGTACGCGAACGCGATCCTGGCGCACTACGTGGAGTTCTACACGCGGGTGATCGGCAGGCGCACCTGCACCCCGCACGACCCGCTGACCGTGGCGGTGGCGCTGGACCCCGGCCTGGCCACGCACCGCGAGCTGCCGCTGGGGGTGGAGCTGACCGGCACGCACACGCGGGGGCAGATCGTGGCCGACCGGCGGCGGATCACCACGACGGCGCACATCGAGAGCACGATCGACGACACGCCCCGGCCGGTGAAGGTGCTGCGGACGGTGCGGTCGGAGGTGTTCCTGGAGCGGTTGCTGGAGGCGCTGGCCCGGCCGGACTAGCGCAGGACCGGCCGGACCGGCGGGGCCCGTCAGGCGTGCTGGGCGATCTGGATGAGGTTGCCGCAGGTGTCGTCGAGGACGGCGACGACCACGGGCCCGAGCTCGGTGGGCTCCTGGGTGAACCGGACGCCGAGGGCGGTGAGCCTGGCGTGCTCGGCGCGCACGTCGTCCACGGCGAACGAGGTGGCCGGGATGCCGTCGGCGACGAGCGCGTCCTTGTCCGGCTTGACGGCGGGGTGCTCGGAGGGTTCGAGGAGCAGCTGGGTGCCGTCGGGGTCGTCCGGGGAGACGACGGTGAGCCAGCGGGAGTGGCCCATCGGGACGTCGTCCTTGAGCCGGAAGCCGAGCACCCCGGTGTAGAAGTCCAGGGCCTTGGCCTGGTCGTCGACGAAGACGCTGGACAGGTGGATCCTCACGGTGCATCCCCAGGTGGTTCGGGCCGGAGCCAGCGGGCGAGCAGGTGCTCCAGCGGTTCGGTGTTGAGGTGGTGGAACTTGTAGCGACCCTCGCGCCGGGTGCGGACCAGGTCGGCGGCCTCCAGGACGGCGAGGTGCTGGCTGATCGCGTGGCGGGAGAGCTCCAGGCCGTGCTTGGTGATCAGGCGGGTGCAGAGCTCGAACAGGGTCTGGCCGTCCCGCTCGACCAGCTCGTCGAGGACGAGCCTGCGGGTCGGGTCGGCCAGCGCCTTGAACAGCTCCTGGGCCACGGGGCAGAGCATAGGCAAGTGGATGCTTGCCTATCAAGGGGGTGGCCCGTTCGGGTGGCGCGGGTCCGCCGCGAATTCGGTTGCCCGCCGGTCGTGGCCCTCGGCAGGATCGGCGCCGTGAAGAGCGGGTTGCGCGTCATCGCCCAGGAGACCGTGGAGATCACCCGGCGCGGGTCCTACGCGGTCGGGGGCCGCGAGGTGGAGATCGGCGGGGCGGTGGCGGCGGCCGTGGCGGGCACGGTGCTGCACCTGCCGGACGAGCCGCTGGCCGAGGCGGTCCCGGCCGGGTCGGCGCTGGTGGAGGTGACCGGCGAGTCGACCCTGGAGGCGGCGCGGCGGCTGGGGGACGGGGTGGCCTGCCTGGTGTTCGCGTCGGCCCGCAACCCCGGTGGCGGGTTCCTGAACGGCGCCCAGGCCCAGGAGGAGGCGATCGCGCGCTCGTCGGCGCTGCACGCCTGCCTGGAGTCGGTCCCGGCCTTCTACGCCCACCACCGGGCCTGCCCCGACCTCGTCTACAGCGACCGGGTGATCCACGCCCCCGGCGTCCCGGTGTTCCGCTCGGACGACGGCGGGCTGCTGGCGCGACCGCACCGGGCGTCGTTCCTGGCGGCGGCGGCCCCGAACCGGGGCGCGGTGCTGGCCAACCAGCCCGAGCGGGTCGCGGACGTGCGCCCGGCGCTGCTGCGCCGCGCGGAGCGCGTGCTGCGCGTGGCGGCCCACCACGGGCACCGGCGGCTGGTGCTGGGCGCGTGGGGGTGCGGGGTGTTCCGCAACGAGCCGGGCGAGGTGGCGGAGGCGTTCGCGGCGGCGCTGGCGGCGGCGCCCGCGTTCGAGCACGTGGTCTTCGCGGTCCTGGACCGCCGCCGGGACTCCCCGACCAGGGCCGCTTTCACGGCCCGGTTCGGCGGGTCCTGACGGGGATCGCGGGGGCCGCCCCGTTCCCGAGGCGGCCCCCGCGGTCACCTCCGCGCCCGCGGGCTCACCCCAGGTGCAGCCGCGGCCAGTCGGCCAGGTCGGCGAGCATCCCCCGGTCGTGGGTCGCGACGACCACGGCGGCGGGCGTGCCCCGCAGCGCCTCGGTCAGCTCGTCCACGAGCGCGGCCGAGAGGTGGTTGGTCGGCTCGTCGAGCACGACCAGGTTCGGCCGGGTCGCGAGCCGCAGCGCCAGGTCCACCCGCCGCCGCTGCCCCTGCGAGAGCCGCCCGACCGGCGTGCCGGGCACGTGCCCGTCGAGCAGCCCCAGCGCGCCCAGCGGCAGCGCCCCGTCGCCGAGCCGGGCGTGCAGCTGGGCGGCGGTCACCTCGTCCGGCCACGCGGGGACCTCCTGCGCCACCACCGCGATCCGCGCCCCGGCGAGCCGCCGCACACCCCCGGACGTGGGCTCGACCTTCCCGGCGAGCACGGAGAGCAGCGTCGACTTGCCAGCCCCGTTGCCCCCGGTGACCAGCACC
>NZ_JBQGCX010001417.1:0-8112 GCF_052038725.1 Actinosynnema sp. | reverse complement strand
TTCGAGGTGCTGCGCGAGACCTGCGCGTCCGACCGGCTGCTCGGCGCGGGCGCCACCCTGGTCGCCCGCGCCGCCGACTCGCTCACGCCCGGCACCACCTCGGCCGACCTGCTCGACCTGGTCACCGGCATCGCCCTCGCCACCGAGCACCACCCCGACCCGGCGGCCTCGGCGGCGCGGCTGCTCGACCTCGCGGTCGCCGGGATCAGCCCTCGGGGAGCGTGATCGTCCCCGTCGTCGACTCGCGCACCACGAGCCTGCACGGGTGCCGCACCACCCCGCTCGGCCGCGTGCCCTCCAGCGCCCGGAACAGCAGGCGCGCCGCGACCGTGCCCATGTGCTCCAGGTCGAGGTCCACCGTGGTCAGCGGCGGTCGGCAGTCGGTGGCGAACTCCTCCCAGTTGTCGTACCCCACCACCGCCACGTCCCCCGGCACCCGGTGCCCCAGCTCGTGCAGCGCGTCGGCCACCCCCACCGCGATCTGGTCGTTGCCGCAGAACACCGCGTCGGTGTCCGGCGCGCGCTCCAGCAGCAGCCGCGCCGCCTGCCTGCCCCACCGCTGCGACCAGTCGCCGTGCATCGTCGCCCCTCCGGACTGCGGCAGCCCCCGGTCGGTCAGCGCCTGCCGCAGCCCGTGCGCCCGGTCGCGTGCCGCGCGGTAGGTGCGCGGCCCGGTGATGTGCCCGATGCGCGTGCGCCCCACCGCCACCAGGTGCTCGACGACCAGCCGCGCGCCGCCCTCGTCGTCGGCCAGCACGGACAGGTCCTCCGGCGAGTCGGACTCGCCGTACACGTACACCACCGGCACCGGGATCTCCCCGGCCAGCGACGACCGCACGTCGTTGTCGTCGCCCAGCACGATGAACCCCTCGACCTGCCTGGCCAGCAGAGTGCTGATGTAGTGCCGCCGCCGCGCCGCGTCGCCGCGCGCGTCGCACAGCAGCACCGACATCTGCTCGTCGGCCAGCGCGTTCTCCACCCCCAGCAGGATGGGGATCGCGAACCGCCCGCCCAGCTCGTCGGTCAGCAGCCCGATCGTCCTGGTGCGCCCCGAGATCAGCCCCCGCGCGAGCGCGTTCGGCTGGAACGACAGCTCCGCCGCCGCCCGCAGCACCCGCTCGCGGGTGGAGGGCGCGACCTCGGCGCGCCCGTTGATCGCCTTCGACGCGGTCGACACCGACACGCCCGCCAACCGCGCCACGTCGTTGAGCGTCGTCGCCCCAGACCGCCGTCTGCCCATTCGCCAGCCTCCGAAATCGCCAGCCCCCGCACCCGCACGGGCCGAAACCCGCCCCCTGAAACCCTTGCCGGGAGTCCGACAGCGCGCGGGCCCCCAGGGTTCCCCCCGATCGGCAACTGCCCGGCGACCCCCCGGTTTCCCGAACTCCGAACCGGTGCGGTCGCATGGCGGTGGCGGATCGGGGAAACCTGGGAACCGCCCCCGCCGCGCCGGACGACCAGCGCCGATCGGAACGACAACCCTCCCACCGGAATCGCCGTTCCCGGAAGTCCCCACCACTTCGGGAATCGTCGTACCGCCGAATCGGAGCACCCGTCCGAGCGCCCTCCCGAGCGGAACGGCGAGCGCCCGCAATTCCTTTTCCCGCGGCCGATCCGCCGAACCGGACGGCGGTCGCGCCGCAGGTCCGCGCGGCCCGAGTCGATCACCGGGGCGCCCCGCGCCGCCGGGGGAACGATCCACCTCGTTCCCGGAAACCCTTGTCGAACAATCGATTCGAACACCGTAGGGCGTTCGACGCGCACCCCCTGACAATCCGCCGATCGCGCAGCGGGCGCATTGCCGAAAAGGTTTTCGGCTGCGAGAGTGCGTGAGGTGCGCAGGACCGGACCCGCCGGTCCGCGCGGGCCCAGCGGGAGGAACCCGATGACCCTCACGTCGCCGGACACCACCGCGGTCGGCGGTCGCCCCGTGGTGCCCTCGCGCGGCGCGCTGCGACCGCTCGGGCTCGCGGAGGTGCGGCTCGCGGGCGGGTTCTGGGGAACGCGCCAGCGGGTCAACGCGGAGGCCACCCTGCCGCACGCCCGCGCCTGGATGGACCGCCTCGGCTGGACCGGCAACCTCACCGCCGCCACCCGCTCGCCCGACCGCAGGGGCCGCGAGTTCTCCGACTCCGAGGTGCACAAGCTCCTGGAGGCCATGTCCTGGGAGGCGGGCCGCGCGCCGAACCCCGCGCTGGAGAAGCAGATCACCGAGCTGACCTCGGCGATCGCCGCCGCGCAGTCCCCGGACGGCTACCTCGGCACCGCGTTCGGCGGCCCCGGCCAGCGCCCCCGCTACAGCGACCTCGCCTGGGGCCACGAGCTGTACTGCGCCGGGCACTTCCTGCAGGCCGCCGTGGCGCGCGCCCGCACGGCGGGGGAGGACGACGAACTGCTGCGCGTGGCCAGGGGCGTCGCCGACCACGTGTGCGCCGAGTTCGCCACCAACCCCGGCGTGTGCGGCCACCCCGAGATCGAGATGGCGCTGGTGGAGCTGCACCGCGTCACCGGCGAGGCCCGCTACCTCGACCAGGCCGCCGAGTTCGTGGCCCGCCGCGGTCGCCGAACCCTGCCGCCGCACCAGTTCGGCTGGTCCTACTTCAGCGACGAGACCCCGGTCAGGGACAACCCGGTCATGCACGGCCACGCCGTGCGCGCCCTGTACCTGGCCTGCGGCGCGGTCGACGTCGCCGTGGAGACCGGCGACCGCGCGCTGCTCGACGCGGTCGCCGCCCAGTTCGACCGCACCCTCGCCCGCCGCACCTACCTGACCGGCGGCATGGGCTCGCGGCACACCGACGAGGCGTTCGGCGACGACTTCGTCCTCCCGGCCGACCGCGCCTACTCCGAGACCTGCGCGGGCGTCGCCACGATCATGCTGGCCTGGCGGCTGCTGCTGGCCACCGGCGACGGCCGCTACGACGACGTGATCGAGCGCGTCCTCTACAACGTGGTGGCCACCGCGATCGGCGACGACGGCCGGTCCTTCTTCTACGCCAACACCCTGCACCAGCGCACCCGCACCGCCGAACTGCCGGACGACCGCGAGCAGCTCGGATTCGGCGGCGGCCCGCGGGCCCCCTGGTTCGAGGTGTCCTGCTGCCTGCCCAACCTCGCCCGCCTGCTCGCGTCCCTGGCCTGCTACACCGCGACCACCGACGACACGGGCGTGCGGCTGCACCAGTACGCCGACGCCGACCTCGCCCCCACCCTGCCCGACGGGCGCGAGGTGGGGCTGGCGGTGCGCACCCGCTACCCCGACGACGGCGTGATCACCGTGCGCGTCACCAAGACCGACGACCGCCCGTGGTCGCTCACGCTGCGCGTGCCCGGCTGGGCCGAGGGCGCGGTGCTGCACACCACCTACGGCCGCCACCCCGCGCCGGTCGGCGACGTCGTGGTGCACCGGAACTTCGTGGTGGGCGAGGAGATCCGCCTGGAACTGCCGGTGCGACCCCGGTTCACCGCCGCCGACCCGCGCGTCGACGCGGTCCGGGGCTGCGTCGCCGTCGAGCGCGGGCCCGTCGTCTACTGCGCGGAGTCCGCCGCGCTCGACCTCGACCCGCTGCGCGTGGACACCGCCTCCCGGCCGGTCGACGGACCGGAGGGCGTTGTGGTGCAAGCGCTCCTCGACACCCCGCCGGACCGGCCGTGGCCGTACGGCGCCCCCGCCGAACCACCGGGCGGCGCGCGCACCCCGCTCACCCTCGTGCCGTACCACCGCTGGGCCCGAGGCGGCCCGTCCACCATGCGCGTCTGGCTGCCCCAAGGCTGACGACCTCCCCCGCGAACCGCCCTCAAAGGAGAGATCGGTGAGAAGAACCGGATTACCTGCCCTCCTGCTCGCCGCCGCGCTCGTCGCGTCGGCCTGCTCAGGCGGCGGCTCCGGGCAGGACGGCGACGTCGTGCTCACGCTGTGGACCCGCGCGGCCACCGAGTCGCTGTCCAAGGCCTACGCCGAGGCGTACAACGCCACGCACTCCACCAATGTCGAGGTCACCGCGTACCCCAACGAGGAGTACCCTGCCAAGCTCGCCTCCGCGGCGTGCGCGCGGGCCCTGCCGGAA
Source organism: Actinosynnema sp. (assembly GCF_052038725.1). Lineage (NCBI taxonomy): Bacteria > Bacillati > Actinomycetota > Actinomycetes > Pseudonocardiales > Pseudonocardiaceae > Actinosynnema > Actinosynnema sp. The sequence goes on along the minus strand of NZ_JBQGCX010001417.1, from coordinate 4,045 downwards.
CTGTTCGCCGCCGACGTGGTCTTCGCGCCCCAGTACGCCTCCCAGGGCCTGTGGACGGACATCACCGAGCGCTTCGAGGGCCTGGAGCACCGGGAGCACCTCGCGCCGTCGCACGTGCGCGCGGGCACCTGGGAGGACCGCAACTACGCGCTGCCGCACACCATCGACCTGTCGGTGCTGCTGTACAACAAGGACCTCTACCGCAAGGCCGGGCTCGACCCGGAGAAGCCGCCCACCACGCTGCGCGAGTACGCCGACCACGCCAGGAAGATCCACGCGCTCGGTGGCGACGTGCGCGGAACCTACTTCGGCGGCAACTGCGGCGGCTGCGTCGAGTTCACCTTCTGGCCCTCGGTGTGGGCCTCCGGCGGCGACGTGCTGGACGACGAGGGCGAGCGCGCCACCCTGGACTCGCCCGAGATGGCCGAGGTCTTCGAGGTCTACCGCTCGCTCTACGAGGAGGGCGTCGCCGCGCCCGCGTCCAAGGACGAGGCCGGACCGACCTGGCTCGGCGCGCTGCGCACCGGCGAGGTCGGCATCGGGCCGGCGGCCTCGGTGTGGCTGGGCGAGATCGCCGAGTCCGGCGCGGACGTCGGCCTCGCGCCCATCCCCGGCCTGGACGGCGGCGAGTCCACGTTCGTCGGCGGCGACGCGCTCGGCATCGGCGCCACCAGCGAGCACGCCGACCAGGCCTGGGACTTCCTGTCCTGGACCACCACCGAGCAGGCCCAGGTGGGCGTGGTCGCCAAGGGCAAGAACGTGCCGACCCGCACCGACCTGGCCGCCAACGAGCACGCCGCCGCCGACCCGCGCCTGGTCACCGCGAACAGCCTGGTGGCCAAGGGGAGGACGCCGTACGCGCGCAACTTCAACGCCTCCTTCAACGACCCGCAGAGCCCCTGGCTGACCACGCTGCGCGGCGTCCTGTTCGGCCCCGATCCGGCCAAGGCGCTCGTCGAGGGCAGCACCGCCATCACCGCCTCGCTGGGGCAGGGGTGAGCCGGAGGTGACCGCCACGACCACCCGCCCCGCCCAGGTGGCGGGCGCGCGCGAACCGGACCCGCCGCCGCGCCGCCACCGCGCGCGCAGGCTCCGCGCGCTCACCGGGATCGTCTACGCCACACCGCTCGCGGTGGTGGTGGCGGTGTTCTTCGTCGTCCCGCTCGGCCTGGTGGCGTGGATGTCGCTGCACCGCTGGCCGCTGCTCGGGAAACCCGCGCTGAACGCGCCGGACAACTACACCCGCGCCGTCGACAGCGACCTGCTGCGCACCGCCGCGCTGTTCACCCTGAAGTACACGGTGATCACCACGGTGCTGCTGTTCGTCGTCGCCTTCGGCCTCGCCCTGCTGGTGCAGCAGCGCAGGCGCGGCGTCGGGTTCTTCCGCACCGCCTACTACCTGCCCATGGCCGTCGGCTTCGCCAGCGCCTCCCTGCTGTTCCTCGGCCTGCTCAGCGACGAGATCGGCCCCGTCGACGACCTGCTGTCGTGGCTGGGCCTGCTGGACGGGCACGTGTCGTGGACCAGCGGCAGCCCGGAGTCCGCGCTCGGCTCGGCGGTCCTGCTGGTGCTGTGGCGCTTCGCCGGGTTCACCATGCTGATCCTGCTCACCGGGCTCCAGGCCATCCCGGTCGACGTCTACGAGGCCGCCCGCGTCGACGGGGCCACCCGCTGGCAGGCGTTCCGGGGCATCACGCTGCCGCTCATGCGGCCCACCATCGCGCTGGTGCTCACGATCCTGGTCACCGGCTCGCTGCTGGCGTTCGACCAGTTCTGGATCCTCACCAGGGGCGGCCCGGACAACAGCACCACCTCGGTGGTCATGGTCATCTACCGGGAGGCGTTCGTGCGCTTCGACCTCGGCTCGGCCGCGGGCACCTCCGTCGTCCTGCTCGTCGCGCTCGTCGCGGTGAGCGCCGTCCAGCTCGGCGTCCTGCGCCGCCGGTCGACCTGAGCGGGGGAGAGCAGTGGTGAAGACCCCGGCGGTGGACGACACCGAGCGCGGACCGCTCGGCGCGCACTGGCTGACCTGCGCGGCCCTGGCCGTGCTGTTCCTGTTCCCCCTGGTGTGGGCGGCTTTCGCGTCGGTGCGCACGGACACCGGGTTCGGCCTGGAGAACTACGCCAGGCTGTTCTCCTCGGAGGACGGCGTCCGGTTCCAGCACGTGCTCAACAGCGCCGTCGTCAGCGCGCTCACCGTCGGCGGCACGCTCGTCGTGTCCACCCTCGGCGGCTACGCGTTCGGCCGCTTCCGCTTCCCCGGCAGGGACGCGTTGTTCCTGCTGACCCTGGCGATCCTGATGGTGCCGTACGCGACCATCCTCATCGCGCTGTACGTGCTGCTGGGCTGGCTGGGCCTGGAGGACTCGCTGCTCGGGCTGAGCCTGGTGCTGACCACGTTCCAGCTGCCGTTCTCGGTGTTCATGATGCGCAACTCGTTCGCGGCCGTCCCGGTCGAGCTGGAGGAGTCCGCGCGCGTGGACGGCTGCACCTCGTTCGGCGCGCTGCTGCGGATCATGCTGCCCGCCGTGCGACCGGGCCTGGTCACCGTGGGCCTGTTCGCGTTCCTGGCCTCGTGGAGCGAGTTCTTCGCGCCGCTGATCCTGCTCAACTCCACCGACAGGTTCACCACCACCCTCGCCGTGGTCAACCTGCGCACCGCCAGCCACGGCGCCGTCGACTACGCCGCCCTGGAGGCCGGGGTGGTGGTCATGGCCGTGCCGTGCCTGCTGCTGTTCGCGTTCCTGCAGCGCAGCTACGTGCGCGGCTTCACCTCGGGCGCCCTGAAGGGCTGACCCGCCACGAGCTTCCGCCGCCGCGAATCCGCCGCCACCGAAGACGAAGGGAATGATCGCAATGACGCGGTCCTGGAAGAGAGTCCTCCTGGCGGTGGCGCTCGGGGTGGTCACGGCGACAGGGGCGGTGACCCCGCTGACCGCCTCGGCCGCCGAGGCCCCGGACACCGGCGGCGTCTCCGCGGCGGCCAACCCGGCCACCTGGAGCCCGCCGTCGAACCTGGTCACCCCGCTGAACCAAGTGTGGTCGCACCAGGAGAGCACCTACGGCGACCTGTACGGGTTCCGCAACTACGGCTGGGACCAGGTGTTCGCCAACGGCGGCTACCTGAACTTCTGCGTGCGCTGGGACTCCTCGGCGCCCGTGTCGGCCTCGTTGCGCGACAGCATCCACGCCAAGCTCGCCCAGCAGTACCGCAAGTGGATCGACGCGATGGTCGGGCACAACAACTGGCCGTACGCCGAGGTGCCGATCAAGGTCGTCGGCTGGGCCGTGCGCGACCGCAACACCCTGCAGTGGAACGACAACTCCGTCGACATCTACGTCAACAACATCCGGGAGAACGCGCCGCAGTGCGCCGAGCCGTGCGGCCGGTTCTTCGTCCGCGACGGCCAGTACCGCAACTGCCCCGGCGGCGTCGCCAGGCACTACGACCAGTCGCTGTGGCTGACCTCCGGGTTCGGCGGCGGCGCGGGCGGCGACTGGGGCCAGCGCATGGGCAGCGAGTACTTCGTCAACAGCCTGAACAGCAACGACGTCACGATCCTGCTGCACGAGATCGGGCACACGTTCGGGCTCGACGACTTCTACGACTGGACGCCCAGCGGGGTCGGCGGGTTCATCATGCTGGCGGGCTCGTCGCCCTCGATCACCGAGTTCGACAAGTGGATGCTGCGCGACTGGTGGCGGCACCTGAAGAGCCGCTACGGCCGCTGACCCCCGGCGCCACCTGATCCCCGGCGCCACCGAAGCACGACCACCACCTGAGCAAGGAGGACCACCGCCGCGGTCCCACCACGGCGGGCGTCCCCGCGCGCTCGCGCACGGGGACGCCCGCACCCACCCGTCACACGAGAGGTGACGCGAGATGTCCCTGCCCCAGCAAACGTCCCGCCGCGCGGTCCTGCGCGCGACCGCCGCCGTCGCCGCAGCCGCGGGCGCGCCCGGCCTGACCGGAACCGCCCACGCCGACACCGACCGCGCCGCACCGGGAACCGCCGCCGCGCGCGCCGACGTCGGCGTCTCGGCC
>NZ_JBQGCX010001416.1:0-2718 GCF_052038725.1 Actinosynnema sp. | reverse complement strand
GCCGCTGCCGTCGCTGCGCTCGGACGACGAGCTGACGGCGCACGTGGCGGACCGGTTGGAGCAGGTGGGGTACCGGCTGGAGCTGTACGACGCGACGAACGACCTCGGGGTGCCGTCGGTGCTGTCGCTGGCCCGGCGGGCGGAGGGGCGGGGCGGGTTCCCGTGCGCGTTCTACGCGGCGGGCGCGGGGTTGGACGTGGGCGCGGCGGTGCGGGCCGCGGCGGCCGAGGTGGTGATGGACGTGGAGGCCGGGGCCAAGCGGTACCGGAGCGAGCCGGGGGACTACGAGCCGGAGCGGTTGCGGCGGATGCTGCGCGAGCCGGGGCTGGTGCGCACGATGGACGACCACGTGAACGTCAACGCGCTACCGGAGGCGTTGGGGCGGCACGACTTCCTGGTTCCGGGGCCGGGGCGGGAGCTGGTGGCGCCGGACGTGCCGGGTGGTGACCTGGACGCGGTGCTGGAGCACTACGTGCGGCGGTGGGAGGCGTTGGGGCTGGAGGTGATCGCGGTGGACCAGAGCGATCCGGTGGTGCGGGAGCGGTTGGGGTTGCGCTCGGCGAAGGTGATCGTTCCGGGGACGGCGCCGATGACGTTCGGGGAGGTGAACCGGCGCACGGGTGGCGTGCCCCGGTTGCGCCTGTCCGGTCCCCCGCTGCCGCACCCGTTCCCGTGAGCGGGGCCGGGGCCGGGCCCCTGGACGGGCGGGCGGCGCTGGCGGAGGCGTACGCGCACGGGCCTGGGCGGGTGGTCGAGCCGGGGGTGTCGCCGGGGGTCGCGGCGGCTGCGGGCGCGCGGGTGCCGTTGCGCGGGCTGGCCGGGTGCGGGCGGTTCGGGGCGGCGGTGGCGCACCTGTTGACGGCGGTGGCGACGCCGCTGCGGTGGGAGCCGTGGAACCAGTACAACGACCACCGCGCGTACCCCTCGGCTCGGGCGGCGCACACCGTGGACCTGGTGCTGCTGGCGGGTGGGCGGTGGGTGCTGGACGCGGTGCGGCGCGAGCTGGTCGGCGAGGGGACGCCCGCGCTGGGCGGGGCGGTGGAGATCGAGCTGGTGCGGCGGCGGGACCGGCTGTCGGCGGGGTACCGGGAGTTCGGGGACGTGCTGGCGGAGCTGGAGGTGGGGCACGTCGGGGCGGCGCTGGTCGGGCACGCGCGGCGGTTGGGGCTGCGGGCGGAGGTCGACGGGGTGGTGGTGCGGGTGTCCTCGCACCGGGAGAGCGGGGCGGCCGTCGCGCCGTCGCCCGTCCGCAGCTCCGGGGTGGGGCCGCGCGGCATCGCCGCCGATCCGAGGCCGTTGGCCAGGGCGGTGCTGGACGCGGTGGTGGACGCGGTGGGCCGGTCGCCTGGCGGGTTGCGGCACCGGGTGGCCGTGCGCGGGGTGCGGGACGTCGTCGACGGCTGGCACGCGGTGGACGGCGGGCTGCGGGTGGTGGAGCCGGGGGACGCGGTGCGCTCGCTGGGGGCGGTGTTCGGGCACCCGCCGGGGGTGTTCGACGTGGCGTCGGCGAACCTGGCGCTGGTGACCACGGGTGATCCGGCGGAGGCGGTCGCGGCTGGCGGGCCGGACGGGTACCGGGCGTTGCTGCGGGCGGCGGGGGCCACCGGGCAGCGCGTGTGCGAGGCGGCGGCCGGGGCGGGGGCGTTCTGCCGTCCGGCGCGGAGCGTGGACGACGGGGCGCTGGAGGGGCTGGTCGGCGCGCCCGCCGGGCACTGCCTGCTGTACCTGCTCGTGATCGGGCGTCCGCGTGGTGCGGGGTTCGCCTACGACCTGAGCCCGGTGGAGGCGTGATGACGTGGACCAGTGCGCACGTGCGGCTGGCGTGGGCGGTGGAGCACGTGGACGCGTTCATCGCGGACGTGCTCGCCCCGGCGATGAGCGGCGAGTGGTTCTACGTGCGGTACGGGGAGGGCGGGCCGCACCTGCGGGTGCGGGCGCGGGACGCGGACCTGCCGGGGAGGCTGCGCGCGCTGGTGGCCGGGGTGGAGCACCCGGTGGTGGTGGACGGGGCCGGGGCGGACGGGCCGGGGTGGCCGCACGGCGAGGTGCGGGAGGTGCGGTACGAGGCGGAGGTCGCCCGGTACGGCGGGGTGGAGCTGATGCCGGTGGCTGAGGGGGTGTTCTGCCGCAGCACCGAGGTGGCGGTGGCGGTGCTGCGGTCGGCGCGCACGGCGGGCGCGCGCTTCACGGCCGCGGTGGAGCTGGTGATGGCGACCGCGAGCGCGGTGGGGCTGGACCGGGCGGGTGCGGCGTCGTGGTTGCGGTCGTTGGCGTCCGGGTGGCGGCGGACCGAGGAGGCGGTCGCGCCTCCGGGGGTGGCCTCGCACGCGGTGGCCAGGTCGTTGCACGCGGCGCGCGGGGCGCGACTGGCCGACCGGGGGGCGCGGTTGGAGGGTGGGGCCACGGGGGCGGTGGCGTACTGGGCGGAGTGCGTGCGGGAGGCCGGGTTGCCGGTGTTCGTGTGGGGCTCGCAGCTGCACATGCTGCTGAACCGGCTGGGGATCACGCCCGAGGAGGAGCGGGTGGTGTGCAGGCTGGTGGCGATGACCGCCGAGTCGCCGGAAGCGGTGGAGCGCGTGCACGGGGGTGAGTCGGACCGGCGGTACCTGGTGGCGAGCAGGTACCACGTGGGTGAGCCGGACCAGGGGCCTCGGGCGGAGCCGGTCGTGGCGTTCGGCGCGCTGCCGTGGCAGCGGGTGGTGGAGCTGCCGGACGCGG
>NZ_JBQGCX010001415.1:0-1757 GCF_052038725.1 Actinosynnema sp. | reverse complement strand
AGCAGGCTCTCCGCCGCACTGGAGGCCGCCGCCACGGTCAAGAGCGCCTGCGCCGAGGACCACGAGGCCGAGCTGGTCGACCTGCTGGAGCTGGCGGGCGCCGACGCGGCCACGCGCACACAGCAGCACGCCGTCCGGTTCGGCGAGGGAATCCGCGCCTGGACCACCTGCTCCATGGCGGGCACCCTGCTCGTGGGCGGGCTCAAGGTGCTCGACGGCACGCTCCCGTTCGAGCGGTTCAGCCCGCTGATCGGGCTGCCGCAGCAGATGGTCATGCGGCTGACCCGGCTGGGCCCGATCGTCGACCAGTACCAGCGCACCCTCGCCGCGCACGACCGGGTCGAGCACCTGATGTCCCTGCCCACCGAGCCCACCGGTGGCCGCGCGCTGGCCCGCGAGCGGGTCGCGGGCGCCATCGCGCTCGACCGCGTGTCCTTCTCCTACGAGGGCCGCCCGCGCGTGCTGGACCGGTTGTCGCTGCGCGCGGCGGCGGGCCGGGTCACCGGCATCGTCGGCGCGACCGGCTCGGGCAAGACCACCATCGCCAAGCTGCTGATGCGCTTCCAGGACGCGGACACCGGCCGGGTGCTGCTCGACGGGCGGGACGTGCGCGGCCTGCGCCTGCCCGACCTGCGCGCGGCCGTCGGGTTCGTCGCCCAGGACCCGTTCCTGTTCGACGGCACGATCGCGGACAACATCCGCTACGGCACGTTCTCCGCCACCGACGAGCAGGTCCGCGAGGCCGCCCGCACGGCCGAGGCCCACGCGTTCGTCGAGTCGCTGCCCCTGGGCTACGACACGGTGGTCGGCGAGCACGGCGCGGCGCTGTCCGGCGGGCAGCGGCAGCGGATCGCGCTCGCCAGGACCGTGCTGAAGAACCCGCCCGTGGTGGTCCTGGACGAGGCCACGTCGGCGGTGGACAACGAGACCGAGGCGGCGATCCAGCGCGCGCTGGCGACGTTCGCGCGGGGCCGCACCCTGATCGTGATCGCGCACCGGCTCTCCACCGTCCGCAACGCGGACCACATCTACGTGCTGGAGCGGGGCGGCGTCGTCGAGCAGGGCGCGCACGAGGGCCTGGTGGCCTCCGGCGGGCGCTACGCCTCGCTGTGGGAGCTCCAGGCGGGGGCGAGGGGCTGAGCGCGTCGGTGGCGGCCCCGGCGGGCGACGCGCTCGTCGCGCTGCTGTTCCTCGACCTCGCGGTCGTCCTGGCGCTCGGCGCCCTGCTCGGCGCGCTGGCCAGGCGGCTGGGGCAGCCCTCGGTGGTGGGGGAGGTCGCGGCCGGGATCGCGCTCGGCCCCAGCCTGCTCGGCCTGCTGCCCGGCGACCCGGTGGCGCTGCTGTTCCCGCCCGAGGCGCGCCCGCCGCTGGCGTTCGCCGCCCAGCTCGGCCTGGTGCTGTTCATGTTCCTGGTCGGCTGCGAGCTGGACGTCGCGGAGCTGCGCGGCGCGGGGCGGGTGGTCGGCGCGGTGTCGGCGGGCTCGGTCGTGCTGCCGTTCTGCCTCGGGCTGGGCGTCGCGGCGCTGCTGTGGCCGCAGGGCGGTGACGCGCTCGCGCTGTTCACCGCAGCCGCCCTGTCGATCACCGCTTTCCCCGTGCTGGCGCGGATCCTGGCCGAGCGGCGGATGCAGCGCACCCGGTCCGGGGTGGTCGCGCTGGCGAGCGCCGCGGTGAACGACGTGGTGGCGTGGTGCGCGCTCGCCGTCGTCGCCGGGATCGTGACCGCGCGCGGCCCCTGGTCGGCGGTGGCCACGCTG
>NZ_JBQGCX010001414.1:0-2202 GCF_052038725.1 Actinosynnema sp. | reverse complement strand
CGGGCAGGCAGGCGAGCTGCGGCAGGGCAGGGCGAGGCAGGCTGGAGCAGGGGCAGGCAGGGCAGGGCAGCGGGGCCGGGCGGGCAGAACCGGGCCGGGCGGGGCAGAACCGGGCCGGGCGGGGCAGAACCGGGCCGGGCGGGGCAGAACCGGGCGGGGCGGGGCAGAACCGGGCGGGGCGGGGCAGAACCGGGCGGGGCGGGCGGGGCGCGTCTCGCCGGGGTTGGGTTCGAGCGGGCAGAGCCCGGTCGGGTCGTCGCCCTTGCCGCGCCTTGCCGCGCTTTGCCGCGCCCTTCCGCGAGGCCGCGTTCTCCGGCCCCGGCGCTCTCCCCCGCCGCCACACCCCAGCCCTCGCGCTCTTGCCGGGCGTTCGACGCGCCCCCGCCCCCTCCCCCACCGCTATTCCGGGGTCCCCAGCCCACGTCCGGTGGTGTCCAGCCTGCTCCCCGTGGTGTTCGGTGGGTTCCGGCGGTGTTCGGCGGGCAGGGTGCGCGCTGGCCCCGTTCGGTCGCCGCCGCTCGGGTGAACGGGGTTGCACGCTTCACGTGGAATGCCCGGATTCTGGGAACGGCGGGGGTGTCCGGGCCGACATCCGTCAGGGAGAGAAGTCGATCCGGGGGGTGTGCGTTGACCGGTGCTGATCCGGTGTGGCCGAGCACGAGTCTGCTGGGGAGGGTGCGCGAACCCGCGCGAACCGACCTGCTCGCGCTGGGGACGCGGGTGCCGTACGGGCCGGACAAGGAGGTGATCGTCCAGGACGCGCGCGACACGCACGTGCTGCTGCTGCTCAGCGGCATGGTGAAGGTGCAGGCCGTGGACGAGGACGGTGAGCACGCGCTGCTGGACATCCGGATCGCGGGTGACGTCGTCGGCGAGATGGCGGCGTTGAGCGGGAAGCCCCGGTCGGCCACGGTGCGCACCTGCGGGGAGGTCGTGGCCCGCGCGATCACCCGCGCCGACTTCCAGGCGCTGCTGCTGCGCCGCCCCGAGGTGGCGATGGAGCTGGTGCTGGTGGTGGGCGAGCGGTTGCGCTGGTCGATCGACCGCCGCCGCGACTTCCTGTCCTGCCCGGCGCCGGTGCGGGTGGCCCGCGTGCTCGTGGAGCTGGTGCAGACCTACGGCAGGCAGGACAAGGACGCGTGGCGGCTGGGCATCCCGCTGACCAAGGTCGAGCTGGCCTCGATCGCGGGCATGAAGCCGCGCACGGCGGAGAAGGCGTTCAGCGACCTGCGGCACGCGGGCGTGGTCGTCAGCAACCTGCGCCGCGACGTCCTGGTGCCCGACCTGCGGGCGCTGCGCCGCTACGCCGGATCCTGAGAAACCGCGCGTTCGGGTGGAATCCCGCGCTTCGGCGAAACGAACCGGCCGTGCGGCGCGACCTGCACGCCGGGGGATGACAACGGTTGCAGCGAGTTGCGGATACGACGCATTAGGGGTGGATGGTGCTGATGTCATGGTCACCGAGCACGACCCAGCCGGAGCAACCGGTGTGGCCGCACGACAGCCTGCTGTCGCGGCTGCGCGATCAGGCGCGCGACGAGCTGCTGGCGATGGGCACGGTGGTGCGGTACGCGCCGAACCGGGACGTGATCGTGCAGGACGCCCGCGACACGCACGCGCTGCTGCTGCTCGACGGCGTGGTGAAGGTGCAGACCACGGACGAGACCGGCGACACGGCGCTGCTGGCGATCAAGGCGGCCGGTGACTTCGTCGGCGAGATGGCGGCGCTGGACCGCAAGCCGAGGTCGGCGAGCGTGATCACGTGCGGCGAGGTGACTGCGCGGATGATCAGCAGCAGCGAGCTGATGGGCTTCCTGCACCGCCGCAACGAGGTCTTCGTCGAGATGATCGGCATGGTCAACGAGCGGCTGCGGTGGGCGATCGAGCGCAGGCGGGACTTCCTGGCGCGGGCGGCCGACGAGCGGTTGGCGAAGGTGCTCGCGGAGCTGGTGCGCACGCACGGCCGCGAGGAGCCGGGCGGGTGGACGCTCGGGTTCCCGCTGACCAAGGTGGAGCTGGCGTCGATCGCGGGCATGAAACCGCGCACGGCGGAGAAGGCGTTCAGCGACCTGCGCAAGGCCGGGGTCGTGGTGAGCCACCTGCGCCGGGACGTGCTGGTGCCCGACCTGGACGCGCTGCGCGCCTACGCCCAGCGCCCGCCGCGCTGAGCGGCGGGCCGGGTTGGGCGGCGGGCCGGGTTGG
>NZ_JBQGCX010001413.1:0-6465 GCF_052038725.1 Actinosynnema sp. | reverse complement strand
TCGCCCACCAGCAGCCAGCCGGGGCCGTGCAGCCGCCGCAGGAACGCGGCCTGGTCGAGCGTGCCGTAGAAGCGCTCCTCGCGGCGCGCGCCCGCCACGGTGGCCGCGACCTGCTCGCTGATCAGCCCGAGCGCGCGGTGGTAGTTGCCCTCGACGTCGGTCCGGAACCGCGCGGCCCACTCGCTCGGCCCCCAGGTGAGCACCATGGTGCGGCCGTCGTTGGTGGAGGCCATGGCCATGCCGAGCCTGCCGCGCCGGTGGATCTGCGCCTCGGCGTCGGGGATGCCGCTGAAGTAGCTCCAGTAGGCGAAGGTGCAGCGGGGGCGCTCGTCGAACTTCTCCAGCCCGAGGGCGCGCGCGACGAACGAGTTGCGCCCGTCCGCGCCGATCACGACTTGCGCGCGCTCCTCCGAGCCGTCCCGGCCCCGGATGCCGACGACGGTCCCGTCCTCGTCGCGCAGCAGCTCGGTGACGGTGTGCCCCTCGCGGAACTCCACGCCCGCCCGGACCGCGTTGTCCACCAGGATCTTGTCCAGCACGTGCCTGCGGACCGAGAAGTACTCCTGGGTGATGCCGCTGTCGTCGTCGTGCAGGAGGCGGAACTGGTTGCGCAGCAGCTCCTCGGGCACGCTGCCGCGCAGGGCGATCCCGTCGTTGACGACGGTGACCGAGGTGTGGGCGGGCGTCACCTCCCGCACCCGGTCCAGCACCCCCAGCCGGTTCAGGTATGAGGCGCCGTGCGGCCAGACGAAGTGCGTGGACAGCACGTCGCTGGGGAACCGGGAGCGGTCGACGACCAGGACCCGCAGACCGCGCCTGGCCAGGTGCGTCCCGACCGCGGCTCCGGCACAGCGACCACCTATTACAATGGCGTTGTACATGCGGGCAACCCAACCGCAGGTGAAAAACCCTGTACAGGACCGTTTGGCCGGTAGCTCCGCGTTTCCGAAGTGGCGGCGGAGCACTTCGGAAAACGCGGCCGGACCGGGTACCGCCTGCGGTTTCGGAGGTGAGCCGTGGTTGATTTCGCACGAAGAGCGGCAGTTTTTTGTTGAGATATGCGCATTCACCTGGAAATCGTGTCCGCGGAACAGCGGGTGATCACACCGGGGACCGGTCAGGCGGGGACGCGCAGGGTCCACCGCTGGTCGGCCTGACCGCCGCAGGACCACAGGACGAGCTTGCCGCCGTTGGCGGTGTCGCCGCCCGCGACGCCCAGGCACAGGCCGGACTGGACCCCGGTGATCGTGCCGTCGGCGTTGGCGGTCCACTGCTGGTTGGTGTCGCCGTGGCAGTCCCAGAGCACGACCTGCGTGCCGTTGGCCGTGCCGCGGCCGGAGGCGTCCAGGCACTTGGTCCCGTTGACGAGCTGCCTGGCGGGGTTGAGCGCCCACGACTGGTTCGGCTGGCCGTGGCAGTCCCACAGCTGGAGCTGCGTGCCGTTGGCGGCGGTCGACCCCGGCACGTCGACACAGCGGCCCGAGGCGGTGTTGACCAGCTGCCCGCCCGGCGAGCCGCCGGGCTCACCGATGCTGCCGGGGATGGCGCGCAGCGCGTTGTGCCAGGTCGCGGCCATCTTGTCGTAGCCGCCCGCCGTGGGGTGGACGCCGTCGATCAGGTCGGCGGTCGTGAGCGCGGAGCGCATGTCGACCAGGTGCACGCGCTTGCCCGCGTCGGCCTTGCCGCGCACGATGCCGGGGATGGCGGCGTTGAAGGTCCGCGCGGCGGCGTCCTGGCCCGCGTTGGCGATCGGGATGATCGTCGCGACGAGCACGTCGGCGTTCGGCGCGGTCGACGTGATGCGGTCGATCAGCGCCGACAGGCGGGAGGGCGCGCCTGCGACGTTCCAGTTCTGGAGGACGTCGTTGGTGCCGATGTGCAGCAGCACGGAGCGCGGGTTGGTGTTGCGCAGCCAGGTGACGACGTTGGCGTCGATCTGGTCGATGCGCCAGCCGGGGTGCCCCTGGTGGTCGTGGTCCCCGAGCGAGGCGGGCCCGTTGAACTGGGAGCCGACGAAGTCGACCCGGTGCCCACCGGAGACGAACCGCTGCCACAGGCCGATCCGGTAGCCGCCGGGCACCTGGGTGCCCTCGGTGATGGAGTCGCCCAGCGGCATGACCCGCGTCCCGCCGTTGGACTCGGCGGAGGCGGGGGCGGCGGGCAGCAGCGCGGCGACGAGCAGGGCCGCGGCGCAGGCGGCGAGTCGGCGGAGGGGGGATCTCATGCGGCTCTCCTCTGGGGGGGCGGAGTGTTTTCCACGCGTGCCGAAGCGCCGACCGGAGTCGCGGGGAGGGCATTGTGGCGCTCAGATTTGGGAGCGCTCCCAGAACTAATCGGGAGCGAGTCTGCTTTCATTTCTCGTTGACAGAACCGAAACTTTCCCTGTTCGGCACCGTAACCGCCGTCCGGGAAGGGCGTCAACACCGGGACCCGTTCAGCGGAACGGCTAAAAACACCCGCTTCCTTTAGCGCCGCTCCCCGCGGACGCCCCCGGTCGGCGCTCACCCGTTGCGCACGAGCCTCCAGCGGTTGTCCGGGGTTCCGTTGTCCGAGTCCTGGACGGCAGGCGCGCCCTGGGCGGCGGAGTTGTTCTCGATCGCCAGGAGCTTGCCGCTGTGGGCGTTGCGGATGCGGTGGGTGCCGTCGCCGTTGTCGAGCAGGGTCCACCTGTGGTCGGCGGTCCCCGTGTCGCCCCACTGCAGGACGCGGGCGCCGTCGGCGGTCGACATGTTCTCCACGCCCAGCACCTTGCCGCTGTGGGCGTTGCGGAAGCGCACGTGGGAGCCGTCCGGGACGAGTTCCCAGTTGTGGTCCGCGGTTCCGGTGTCGCCCCACTGCAGGGCAGGCGCGCCGTCGGCGGTGGACATGTCGCGGACGCCCAGGACCAGGCCGCTGGAGGCGTTGACCAGCCTGTGGGTGGTCGTGCCGCCGCCGGTGCTCCAGTAGACGGAGTAGTTGAAGCCGTGGGCGTCGTGGAACGGGCCGAGGGTGACCGTCGAGCCGCCGGAGCGGGCGGTGAAGGCGAGCGCGGTGGCGCTGGTGCGGGTGATCGAGGCGACGTCGAGCGCGGGCAGCGCGGACAGGGCGGTGTTGCCGAAGTCGCCCGCCAGGACCACCGGGCCGTAGGTGACCGCGACGACGTTCGGGTTGTCGGGCGCGGGGGCGGTGGTCACGCGCATGGGCAGGCGGAGGGTGACGGTGTCGCCCGAGGTCCAGGAGCGGGTCAGGGAGGCGTAGGAACCCGGTGCGGCGGTGACGTTCTGGGGCGCGCCGTTGACCGCGATCGTCGCGCCCGAGGTCCACGTGGGGATGCGCAGGCGCATGGTCCACGAGCCGCTCGCGCCGCCGGTCACGGTGAGCGAGGTGGTGTCGCCCACCGGGTAGGTGGTGCTCTGGGTGACCGTGATGCCGCGCTCCGACCAGGTCAGGACGGACGGGGTGTAGAGGTTGACGGTCAGCGTCGTGCCGTCGCGGAAGTAGATCGAGTCGGCGAGCTTGGTGTTGGTCTCGATGCCGGTGCCCTGGCAGCACCAGAACGTGCTGTAGTCGGTGCTCCACGTGCCGCCGCCCCACGCCGGGCCGGTGCGGCCCCTGCGGTGGCCGGGGTTGAGGCCGGTGAAGTAGCAGGTGTGGCCGTGGGCGTCGGCCGGGTTCTGCTGGCCGATCAGGTGGTTGAGCAGGGCGCGCTCGTAGAAGTCGAAGTAGGCGGCCTTGCTCGGCTCCAGCAGCCACAGCTCGCGGGTCAGCTTGAGCATGTTGTAGGTGTTGCACGCCTCGGCCGTGTCGGTGGCCAGGTGCGCGGCGATGGCGTTGGGGGCGCGGAAGTGCTCGGCCTGGCTGTTGCCGCCGATCACGTAGGTGTGCGCGGCGACGGTGATGTTCCAGGCGTTGGTGGCGATGTCGCGGTAGCGGGTCGTGCCGGTGGCCTTGTACTCGCGGGCCGCGCCGATCCACTTGGGGACCTGGGTGTTGGCGTGCAGGCCGTTGAGGCGGTCCTGGTTCGCGGCCAGGGGGTCGAAGACGGCGGCGTGGTCGAAGCGCTGGGCCGCGGTCAGCCAGCGGGCGTCGCCGGTCTGCTGGTGCAGGTCGGCCAGGACGGCGTTCATGCCGCCGAACTCGGTGGCCAGGACGCGCTGCATGGTCGCCTGCGACAGGCGGGCGGTGCGCCAGTCGACCCAGCCCGCGAAGCGCAGGAGCACGTCGCGCGCCTGGGTGCTGCCGAGGTGCCGCCAGACGTCCAGCAGGCCCGCCAGGGTCTTGTGCAGGGCGTAGTAGGAGACAGCCTTGGGGGTGCCGGCCTCCAGGGCGTCGAGGTCCGACTCGGGGAAGCCGGAGAGGTAACCGGCGGTGAAGCCCGCGGCGGGGTTGTTGGCCTGGCACTTGGCCAGCTCGGCGACCAGGTAGTTGGCGCGGTCGCGGGAGGTGGTGTCGCCGAGCACGGCCCACGCCTGCGCCCAGGCGGTGAGGAAGTGGCCCTGGCTGTGGGTGCGGAACGGGAAGTCCGGGGCCTCCCACCCGGCCAGCGGCGCGGCGCCCGCCGTGGACAGGCGGTGGTTGGCGCGGAAGTTGTAGAGCAGCCGGTCGGGGTCCACGAAGCGCAGGTAGGCCAGCGCGCGGTTCTGGTTGTCCATCCAGCGGCCGGGGGTCAGCCGGACCTGGCCCAGGTCGAACGCGGAGGCCGCCGCGCCGATGTCCGGGCGGGCGGGCGGCACGGACGCGGCCCGCGCGGCGGCCAGGGTGAGACCGGGGACGGCGGTGGCCGCGACGGCGACGCCTGCGGCCTGGAACAGGGTGCGCCTGCTCAGCGGTGAGGGCACGGGTGGACCTCCTGCGATCACGGGGTGGTCGGGGTGGCGCGGGTGGTCCGCGCAGGGGTGCAGCCGCCTGTTACCGCTAACACGAATGGCGGCGGTTCAGCGCGCACGCGCCGGGCGGGACAGGGGGTGGGAGAGGGCGGTGTCAGCCGCGCTCGGTGATCACTCTGGGAGCCCGAGTCGGGGCCTCGGGCGCGGAAGTGCTGACCGGCGGCGCGTCGGAGCACGTGAAACCATGCCTCGCCTCCTTGCGAGCAGGATTCATGGGGCTCTTCGCCGGTGCCGGGCCAGCGAAACGGGAGCGTTCCCAGACCGACCGTAGCGCAGGTCTTTCACACCCGACAAGACCGTTGAGCGACCACGCCAACGCTGTTAGCGTTAACAGCTTCGGGCCACCACCGGCGTGCCGGCGGGGTCCACCGACCGAGGAGGGGCAACGATGCCTGTTCGCTCGCGCAGACGATTAACGACCCTGCTCCTGGCCGTGCTCACCGCGTTGACCGCCGTGACCGCCCCCACCGCGCACCCCCCGGCGCAGGCCGCCCCCGGAAGCCCCGCGCTGACCCCGCCGCTGGGCTGGAACAGCTGGAACAGCTTCGGCTGCGGCATCACCGAGGGCCAGGTGCGCCAGGCCGCCGACGCGATGGCGTCCTCCGGGATGCGGGACGCGGGCTACCGGTACGTGGTCGTGGACGACTGCTGGTTCGACCCGCAGCGCGACAGCGCGGGCAACCTGCGCAACCACCCGACGAAGTTCCCCTCCGGCATGAAGGCGCTGGGCGACTACATCCACGGCAAGGGCCTGAAGTTCGGCATCTACCAGGCCCCCAACGAGAAGACCTGCGCCCAGGGCACCGGCGCGCACCCCGGCGCCACCGGCAGCAAGGGCCACGAGGCGCAGGACGCCCGCTCGTTCGCGTCCTGGGGCGTGGACTACCTCAAGTACGACTGGTGCTCCGGCGCGGGAACTCGCGACGAGCAGGTCGCCCGGTTCTCGGTCATGCGCGACGCGCTGCGCGCCACCGGCCGCCCGATCGTCTACAGCATCAACCCCAACAGCTTCCACGCCATCACCGGCGACAAGTACGACTGGGGCGACGTCGCGGACCTGTGGCGCACCACCGAGGACCTGCTGGACGTGTGGCAGAACGGCAACACCAACAGCTACCCGATGGGCGTGGGCAACGTCCTGGACGTCACCGCGCCGCTGGCCGCGCAGACCGGTCCCGGCAACTGGAACGACCCCGACATGCTCGTCGTCGGCAGGCCGGGGCTCACCCTGACCGAGTCCCGCGCGCACTTCGCGCTGTGGGCGCTGATGGCCGCGCCGCTCATGGCGGGCAACGACATCCGCACCATGTCCCCCGAGATCAGCGCGGTCCTGCGCAACCCCGGCCTGATCGCGGTCAACCAGGACCCGCTGGGCGCGGGCGGTCGCCGGGTGCGCGACGACGGCGCCACCGAGGTGTTCGCCAAGCCGCTGTCCGACGGGTCGGTCGCGGTCGGGCTGGTCAACCGGGGCGGCGGCGCCACCACCGTCGCCACCACGGCCGCGCAGATCGGCTTGTCCGGCAGCGGGTTCACCCTCACCGACCTGTGGACCGGCGGCACGTCCACCAGCTCGGGCGCGATCTCGGCGACCGTGCCCGCG
>NZ_JBQGCX010001412.1:0-2532 GCF_052038725.1 Actinosynnema sp. | reverse complement strand
GGGTCCGGTCGCACAGCTCCTTGGCCTCGCGCGGGGTGATCCCGCAGAACACCCCGGTGGCCACCGAGGTGTGCGGCACCTCCAGCCCGGCGGCCACGCGGGCGGTCGCGGCGAACGCGCTGCCCTGCGCCAGCTGCGGCGCCCAGTCCCCGGCGCGAGCGGCGAACTCCCGCAGCTCCGCCTCGTCGCCGCCGCCCGCGTAGGTCGCGGCCAGGCCCGCCCCCGCGTACAGGTCGCCGCGCCGCGACTCGGCGAACGAGTCGATCAGGTCGGCCACCACGGCCGGGTCCGCGCCGCCGACGAACCAGGAGGCCCGGCCGATGCCCTGGTCGATCACGTGGTCGGCGTACCAGGACATCGGGCCGCCCGGCCACGGGAACCGCGCCTCCCGGTACCGCTCGCGCACGTACCGCTCGGTGTGGAAGTACGCCTGGTGGAACCCGTAGCCGTCCAGCGCCAGCCAGCGCAGCAGCGGGTCGTCCAGCGCCATCCGCGACCACAGCGCGCGCGGCACCCGCGCCATCGCCCAGCCCGCGCCCACGTACACCATGTACGCGTGCTGCGCGCCCGCCCCGCTCAGGAAGCGGGCGTTGCGCCCGCGCCTGCCCAGCGGCAGCGCGTCCCGGATCGCGAACGCCATGCCCGCGCCCTCGTACGCGAAACCCCGGTACGGCGCGGGAACCTCCTCCAGCGGGGCGGTCGCGTCCTCCGGGGCGCGGGCCTGCGCGGCGTGCCCGAACCCCGCCAGGAAGCTGCCTCCCACGGTCTCCAGCAGCTCCCGCGCGGCCGGGTCCTTGTCGTGGAACCCGCGCACCGAGAGCCGCGTCTCGGACACGTCGGGGGTCAGGACTCGGCGCCGGAGCGCGCCCAGCGTGCTGCTCATCGATCGCTCCCCTCGCCCGGCCGCTCAGGCGCGGCTGACGGATCACCCGATCGTCACCGCGCGGCCCGACCAGCGCCTACTTCCAGCGTGCGAAGTGCTCCACCTGCGGCGGGGAGCGCGGGCAACGCGCGAGTAGCAGCGGCGATCGGCGCGGTGCGACTCTCGGCTCCCGGCGGGTGCGACCCGTGCCCGCACCCACTAGCCCAGAGGGATCACATGACGGCCCACTACAACGACATCATCGTCGGAGCGGGATCGGCCGGTTCGGTGCTCGCGGCCAGGCTCAGCGAGGACCCGGCGAGGCGGGTGCTGCTGCTGGAGGGCGGACCGGACCACGCCCGGCCGGACGAGCTGCCCGAGGAGGTGTTCCACGGCAGGTCCATGTCCTTCACCGGGCAGGACTGGGACTTCCGCGCCGACGTGCACGACGGCCGCCGCATCCGCTACCCGCGCGGCAAGCTCACCGGCGGCTCCTCCGCGGTCGGCGCGACGGTCGGGCTGCGCGGCGTGCCCGCCGACTACGACGACTGGGCGGCGGCGGGCAACCCGGCCTGGTCGTACGCGGGCGTGCTGCCCTACTTCCGGAAGCTGGAGAGCGACGGGGACTACGGCGAGAGCGAGTTCCACGGCGGCTCCGGACCGATCCCGATCCGGCGCTGGAGCGCGGACGAGCTGCCGATCGGGCAGACCGCGTTCACGCAGTCGTGCCTGGACCACGGGTTCGCCGAGGTCGCCGACCACAACCACCCGGAGGCCACCGGCGTCGGCTCCATCCCGTCCACCCGGCACGACCGGGACCGCAGGGCCACCACCGCCAGCACCTACCTGGCCCTGACCAGGGGCCGGGCGACCCTGGAGCTCGCGCCCGGCCTGCTGGTCGACCGGGTGGTCTTCGACGGGCAGCGGGCGATCGGCGTGCTCGTCGGCGCGCCCGGCGCGGAACCGGAGCTGGTGCGCGGCGACCGGGTGCTGCTCGCGGCGGGCGCGATCGGCACGCCCGCGATCCTGCTGCGCTCGGGGATCGGGCCCGCCGAGGACCTGCGGCGGCTGGGCGTGGACGTGCGCGCCGACCTGCCGGGCGTGGGCGCGAACCTGGTCGACCACCAGCGCACCGGCGCGTTCCTGGTGCCCGAACCGGGCGCGGTGGACCGCACCGAGGCGTTCCTCCAGCAGATCCTGCGCACCACCTCGCCGGTCACCGGGGACTTCAACGACCTCCAGTACTACATGGTCAACCACTTCGGCCTCGGCCCGTTCCCGGAGCTGCAGATGCTCGCGGGCACCACCGAGATCCTGGGCGTGATGGTCGTGGCGCAGCGGCCGGGCTCGCGCGGCCGGGTCGCCCTGGAGTCCACCGACCCGCGCGCGGCCCCGGTGATCCGGCTGAACTTCCTGGACGACGAGCGCGAGATCGACGTGCTGGTGGACGGGGTGCGCACCGCGTGGCGGCTCGCGCACCACCCGGACATCCTCAAGCTGGGGCAGGGCTTCGTGGTGCTGCGCGACGCGATGATCGACAACGACGACATGGTGCGGCAGTACGTCAAGACCAGCCTGGAGAGCGCTTACCACCCGACCGGCACGGTCCGCATGGGACCGGCGTCCGACCCGTCGACCGCGGTGGACGAGCGCGGTGCGGTGCACGGGCT
>NZ_JBQGCX010001411.1:0-2447 GCF_052038725.1 Actinosynnema sp. | reverse complement strand
AGGTCGACGTACTCGTTGCCGTCGAAGTCCCGCACCCGCCCGCCCCACGCCACCCGCACGAAAACCGGGAACGCGCGGGGGAAGAATTACCGGTCCACGTGCGTCGGGGCCCCCAGCGTGGAGCGGGCCCGCGCGCGCAGCCGCAGCGAGGTGGGCGCGCGCACCGCGAAGTCCTCGGCGAACCGCTCCTCCACCTCGGCGCTCGTGTAGGGCGAGTAGCGGTCGGTGAACCTGCGCGCGTTCGCCCAGATGTCGATGTCCGGGTCGATCTGGCCCGCGAAGCCCTCGCAGGACAGGAACACCAGCTCGACCTGGGTGAACGTGGTGGTGTACCGGCAGCCGTGCGCGCGCAGCACCTCGTTGACGTCGGCGAAGTACGCGACGGTGGACCACCGGCTGGCGCTGGTGTCGAAGTGGTGGCGCAGCACCTCGGCCATCCGCCGCTCGTACCCGGCGCGCCGGGCCGCGAGGTCGGGGCCGACGTGCACGAAGTGCCGGGTGAAGCGGTCGACGGCGAGCGCCCACTCCTTGCGGGTGCAGGCGTAGTAGAACGAGGACAGGCCCCACTTCTCGTCCTCGGTCAGCTCGGCGGTGACGCCGTAGTCGAGCAGCACCAGCTCGCCGGACGGGGTGAACAGCACGTTGCCGGGGTGCGGGTCGCCGTGGCTGAGGCCGTGCATGTACAGCATGGTGTAGACGGCGTCCTGCAGGCGGCGGGCGAGCTGGGCGCGCGGCAGGTCGACCAGGTGCGCGTCGCGGCCGGGGATGCCGTCGACGTGCTCCATCACGAGCACCCGCGCGGTCACCAGCTCCGGCACCACCTCGGGCACGCGCACGTGCGGGTGCCCGGCGAAGTCGGCGCGCACCCGCTGCTGCTGGCGGGCCTCGCGGCGCATGTCGGCCTGCGGCAGCAGCAGGCGGGCGACCTCGTCGAAGCGGTGCGGCAGGTCCAGGTGGCGCAGGCGCGGCACGAGCAGGTGGGCGGCGCGCACGAGCGAGCCGAGCGCGCGCAGGCTGCGCCGGATCTCCTCGGGCACCCCGTCCTTGACCAGCTTGACGGCGACCTTGCGGCCGTCGTGCAGGTGCGCGACGTGCACCTGGGCGACGGAGGCGCTGGCGATGGGGCGCGGGTCGAGGTCGCGGAACACCTCGTCGAGCCTGCCGCCGAGCTCGCGCTCCAGCGCGCGGCGGGTGGGGCCGGGCGGCATGTGCGGGGCGCGGTCCTGCAGGGCCCGCAGGGTGTCGGTCCACTCCGGGGGCAGCAGGTCGGAGCGGGTGGCGGCGATCTGGCCGAGCTTGATGTAGATCGGCCCCATGCGCACCAGGAACGCCAGCGCGGCCCGCGCCCTGCGCCGCTGCCCGTCGGGACCGCCCCGGCCCCGGCCGCGGTCGCGCAGCCAGGGCAGGAGCAGGTGGCGGGCGGCCTCCAGCGCGAGGGCCGCGACCGCTCTGGCGAGGTGTGCGAGCACGACCGCCTCCGATCTCACAGCACGAAGGTGAAGGCGCCGAAGGACATCCCGGCGCTGCCGACCCAGCCGACCGCGCGCTGCCCCGGCGTGAGCAGGCCCGCCTCGATCCCCGAGGCCATCGCGGTGGGCACCGAGGCGGACACGACGTTGCCGGTGCGCGGGTAGACGTGGTGCGCCACCGGGCCCAGGCCCGCCTCGTCCGCCAGGCCCTGCCAGTAGCTGCTGCTGGAGGCGTGCGTGAACAGCGCGTCCACCCGCTCGGGCGGCACGTCCAGCGCGGCGAGCGCGGCCAGCGCCTCGTCCCGGCCGCGCGCGTGCATCTCCAGCCCGAAGGAGGTGAACACGCCGACCCCGTTGCGGGCCTCCTTGCCGGTGGGGTCGCAGAAGTCCCGGTAGTTGTGCAGGGTGACGTTGCACAGCGGCGCGAGGTCCGGGCGCGAGCGGAAGCTGAACCGCCACGGCTCGCCGTCCTCGGCGGTGAGCACGGTCGCGGTGGCGGCCTCGCCGAGGGTGCAGGCGGCGAACGTGGACGCCAGCGCCTTCGCCCGCGGCAGCCGGAACGCGCCGGGCACCACGGCCCCGCCGGGTCTCATGCTGAACTCGGCGTTGACGACCAGCGCCGTCCGGTGGTGGCCCGCCAGGAACAGCGACTCGACCACCTGGACGGCCCTGGTCCAGCTCATGCACGCGTCGAGCAGGTCGAAGCAGTGCGCGCGGTCCGCGCCGAGGGCGGCGGCGGCGTGGTCGGCGCCCGCCGGTTCCAGGAAGCCCCGGCCGACCCCGGTGTACACCAGCAGGTCCACCTGGGCCGGTTCCAGCCCGGCCCGGCGCAGCGCGGTGCGGGCGGCGGCGCGCAGCAGGTCGACGGGCCGCTCGCCGGTGTCGAGCCAGCGGCGGGTGCGCGAGCCGGTGTGCCGCAGGTAGGTGTCGACCCGGCGCAGCAGGGCGTCCAGGTCCCCGGTGAAGGAGTCGGCGCTG
>NZ_JBQGCX010001410.1:0-7082 GCF_052038725.1 Actinosynnema sp. | reverse complement strand
CTCGTCCCCCATGACCCCGTAGTGGTCGAGCAACCGCTCCAGCTCCACCGGCTTGGGCCGGGACCGCCCGGTCTCCAGGTCCCCGATCTTGGAGATCGTGCACCCGAGCAGCAGGGCCGCCTGGTCCCGCCCCACCCCGGCCTGCTCCCGCATCCGCCGCAGCGTGGCCGCGATCTGGATGTGCTCGGGCTGAACCTGCCGCATGTCCTCACGTCCCCCTCGCTGGCACGGTGGCGCAATCTAGCGCCTCTCCCACACGAGCAAGGTCACCCAACTGGGTAAATGTCATTTCCTACGCACGTAGATAACGTGTGTCACCACCACCCGCCGACCTCCGGGAGCCCTCGAGTGCCCACCACCCAGACCGCGTCGACCTGGCTCTACCTGGAGGAGGGCAGGCCGGTGGTCTGCCGCCCGGACTCCCCGGACCGCGCCAGCCTGATGATCCTGGGCCCGGTGGAGGTGACCCTGGAGATGCCGACCCCGATGCTCCGCGCCTGCCGCGACGCCCTCGACGAGGCCCTGCGCGCACTGGAGGCGGACGACCAGGACGCCTGACCCGCCCCGCTCACCACAACGGCCGCACCACGCTGATCCCGTTGGCCCAACGGGGTTTCCCCGTCCCGCTCGCCGACCACCTTTAGGTATCTCCGGCCGCTGCGGAAAGGAGGCCCGTGGTCCTGCTCCTGTGGTGGCTGCGCAACGACTCCCTGGGCCGCACCAGGGTCTGGTTCCCCCTCGCCCCCGCGCTGGCGCTCACCGCGACCTGGGCCCTCTTCGCCTGGCCCGACGGCCTCACCACCGCCCTGCTGGTCGGTTTCGCCGTCACCGAGATCGCCGTCGACCACGTGTGGTGGCGCCGCGACCAGCGCGCGGAGGGCATGAACCGCGAGGAGCTGTGAACGGGCCCGACCGCCGGGGGGAAGCGGCCGGGCCCGCAGGATCAGGACGGCCGAGCGCCGCCCGACCCGGTGCTCACCCGGCAGCTCGCGCCAGCACCAGCGCGAACCGCCCCTCCGAGTCGGTCCACCACCGCCGCACCGCGAACCCGGACTCCCCCAGCTCGCGCTCCAGCCCGTCGCGCCGGAACTTCGCCGACACCTCCGTCCGCAGCTCCTCCCCCTCCGCGAAGTCGACCTCGATGCCCAGCCCCGGAACGGGAACCCGCATCGCCCGCCCCGCCCGCAACCGCATCTCGATCCACTCCCGCTCCGGGTCCCACCGCGCGACGTGCGCGAACGCGTCCGGGTCGAACCCCGCGCCCAGCTCCCGGTTCAGCACCCGCAGCACGTTCCGGTTGAACGCGGCCGTCACCCCGGTCGGGTCGTCGTACGCCCGCACCAGCACCTCGGGGTCCTTCACCAGGTCCGCGCCGAGCAGCAGCCACTGCCCGGCCCGCAACGACTCCCGCACGGCCGCGAAGAACTTCCCGCGCTCCTCGGGCAGCAGGTTCCCGATGGTGCCGCCGAGAAACGCCACCAACCGCCCGTCCGACGCCGGGAGCGCGCCGAGGTGCTGGGTGAAGTCCCCGACCACGCAGCGGACCCGAACGCCGGGGTAGTCGTCCGCGAGCCCGGACGCCCCGGCCAGCAGCGCCGACTCGGACACGTCCAGCGGCGTGAACCGGCGCAGCGTCGGCCGCAGGGCGTCGAGCAGCAGCCGGGTCTTCACCGAGAACCCCGACCCCAGCTCCACCAGCTCCGCCGCACCGGTCAGCTCCGCGACCTCGCCCGCCCGCGCGGTGAGGATCTCCCGCTCGGCCCGCGTCGGGTAGTACTCGGGGAGCCGGGTGATGTCCTCGAACAGCGAGCTGCCCACTTCGTCGTAGAACCACTTGGGGGACAACCACTTCGGCGTGTCGGCCAGCCCGGCCGCGGCTTCCTCGCGCAGCGCGCGCGCCGCCTCGTCGGGGGTCAGTCGCACGTCAAGCTCGGTCATCGTCGTCCTATCGCTCGAACGTCCACAGTAGACTCCGAGGCCACCACGACCGAACGGTCGGGCGCCTCGCGCCAGCCGTCACCGGTGTCCAGCGGCTCGGAGGCCACCAGCACCCCGCCTTCGTCCCGCCTGAACCACAACGAGTGCGTCCAGGTCGTGCCGATCACGACGCCGTGGCCGAGCAGCAGCAGGTTCAGCCGCGAGCCGGGGGCGGCGGCGTCCACCTCGCGCAGCACCGACACCACCGCCTCCTCGGCGCCCGCCCCGGACCGCAACCGGTCCAGCACCAGCGCCCACAGCAGCGCCGAGTCCGTCGGCGCGTCGAGCGTCAGCAACCGCTCCACCGGAAGCCCGGAAGCCAGGTCCGCCAACGACTTCGACCACTCGGGCACCTTGCCGTTGTGGCTGAACAGCCAGCCGTCGCCGGAGAACGGCGCGCACGCGGTCTCCACCACCGGCATCCCGACCGTGGCCGAGCGCACCGCCGCCAGCACCGCGCCCGACCGCACGACTCGGCCCAGTGAAGCCAGGTTCTCGTCCGCCCAGATCGCCCCGGCCCGCCGGTACCGGGCGACCTGCCCGTCCTCGGCGGCCCACCCGACCCCGTACCCGTCGGCGTTGACCGTGCCGCCGCGCCGCATGTCCGCTGGCGCGTGCGACTGGTGCTCCAGCGAGTGCGGCGGGTCGAACAGCAGCGCCGACAGCGGGACCGGCCGACCGAGGTACCCCAGGTGCCTGCACACCTAGCCCTCCACCGCCCCGCGCGCGACCTCCGGCGACGCGTCCCGCGCGCACCGGAACCCGGCGAAGACCTGCCGCCGGATCGGGTAGTCCCAGTTGCGGAACGTCGCGCGCACCGCCACCGGGTCCGTGCCGAACGAACCGCCGCGCAGCACCTTGTGGTCCGCGCCGAAGAACACCTGCGAGTACTCGGCGTACGGGAACACCTCGAACCCGGTGTAGCCCCGGAAGTCCGAGCTGGTCCACTCCCACACGTCGCCGACGAGCTGGTGCACGCCCAGCGGCGACACGCCCTTCGGGTAGGCGCCGACCGGGGCCGGGGACAGGTGCCGCTGGCCGAGGTTGGCGTGCTCGGGCGTCGGGTCGTCGTCGCCCCACGGGTAGCGCAGGGAGCGCCCGGTGGCCGGGTCGAAGCGCGCGGCCTTCTCCCACTCGACCTCGGTGGGCAACCGCTTCCCGGCCCACCGCGCGTAGGCCTCGGCCTCGTGGAAGCACACGTGCACCACCGGTTGCGCGGGGTCGAGCGGCGCGGTGACGCCGAACGCGCGCCGGTGCCAGGCGTCCCCGGAGCGCGACCAGAAGCGCGGGGCCTCCAGGCCCGCGCCCTGCACGTGCTCCCAGCCCGCGGGGCTCCACCAGCGCGGGTCGCGGTAGCCGCCGTCGGCGATGAACTCGGTGTACGCGCCGTTGGTGACCGGGGTGGTGTCGATGAAGAACGGCGCGGTCACGACCTGGTGCGCGGGCCGCTCGTTGTCCAGGGCCCACGCCTCGGTGGAGGTGCCCATGGTGAACGGGCCGCCGGGGACCAGCACCTCGGGCGGCCCGACCGGACCGCCGGGCGGCGGTGGCGGGGCGTGCAGCACCGGGGCGCCCGCGCGCAGCTGGTGGGTGGCCAGCATGGTCTCGTCGTGCTGCTGCTCGTGCTGCACGATCATGCCGAACGCGAACGCCCCGTCGAGCAGCCGCGCGCCTTCCAGCGGGGTGCGCTCCAGGACGTCGAAGACCTTGTCGCGCACCTCCCGCACGTAGCCGCGCGCCTCGCCGGGACCGAGCAGCGGCAGCTCGGGGCGGGCCGCTCGGGCGTGCTTGAACGCGTCGTACAGCTCGTCGATGTCGGAGCGCACCGGCTCGCGACCGCCGACGTCGCGGACGAGCCAGAGCTCCTCCTGGTTGCCGATGTGGGCGAGGTCCCACACGAGCGGTGACATGAGCTTCGAGTGCTGGCGCACCAGGTCGTCGTCGTCGACGGCGTCGGTGAGCGCGGCGCTGCGGGCCCTGGCCCTGGTGAGCTGGTCCGCGACTGTCGCGCGCAGGTCTTCGGCGCTGGTCATGAAAGGCCCCCTCCGGACTGGTGTGCAGTGCTGTCAGCGGGTTCTTCTCAGCGTTCCCCGGTCGAGCGGCGCCCGGTTCAGCGGCGCTCGACCGGTGGCGCGCTCCTCCGGGTGCGGAGGGAGCGCGCTCCTCGTTGCGGGTAGCTGGTCGTGGGGGCAGCACGAGCCGGTTCCGCGCCCGTTGCTCGGGTGTGGCGGCGCCGGGGACTGCCGGGGTGTCGTCGCGGTCGGGGCGACGGGACTCGCACCGACCTCGTGGGGAGGGGCCTCGCGCGGACCTTCGGCCGGTTCGACGGCGGTCGCGCGGGCGCGGGCGCTGCGGCGGGGTGGCGCGACGTCGTCGGCGCGCCGGGGACCGTCAGCGACGCCGGGCGAGCGCGCGGTGCAGCTCGTCGGCGACCACGTCGGCCTGCGCGGGCGACAGGTCGGTGCGGTGCAGCGCGGCGCAGCCCAGCTCGACGACCTGCGCGGCGACGCGGGCCAGCACCGGGTCGTCCAGCCCGTACCGGGCGGCGGTGAGCCAGCGCCGCACTGCGGGACCGGTCGCCTCCAGCACCGAGTCCACCACGGACGGGTGAGAGAAGAGGGCGGCCAGCAGCACCACCGGGGGAATCCAGCCGCCGGGACCGGGCGTGTCCAGGTAGCGGATCTCCAGGTAGCCGCGCGGGCGGACCGGCGGGAACTGGAGCGTCAGGTGGTAGTCGAGGTCCTCGGTGGTGGGCCTGCGGTCGAGCGCCCCGTCGACCCAGTCGGCGAAGGTGAGGCGGTGCGGCGGGATCCAGTCCGGTCCCGGCCTGCGCACCACGATGACCGGCGCGTCCAGCACCCGGCGCGCCCAGGCCGAGGCCGGGTCGTCGCACACCGCGCCGGGGCGGCAGCGCACCGGGTCGGTGCCGTAGAGGGTGCGCATCCGGGCGCTGGCCCAGTCCGGGCGCAGCCCGCCGACGCCGGGCGAGTTCGCGAACAGGGCCATCAGCGCGGGCCCGAGCGCGTGCGCGGCGG
The DNA here is from genome assembly GCF_052038725.1 of Actinosynnema sp. Lineage (NCBI taxonomy): Bacteria > Bacillati > Actinomycetota > Actinomycetes > Pseudonocardiales > Pseudonocardiaceae > Actinosynnema > Actinosynnema sp. The sequence goes on along the minus strand of NZ_JBQGCX010001410.1, from coordinate 2,070 downwards.
CCCAGCGGGTGGCCACGTCCGGGCCCTCACCGGCGTCGAGGCACACCTGGAGACCGGCGGTGCTGCACATCATGGTCAGGCCGTCCGGGCCGAGCGCGTCGAAGGCGTGCTGCATCGCCCGGTAGCGGGGGACGTCCAGCAGGCGGCGCGGCGGGCGGAACGGGTCGGCGCCCCGGTCGCCGAGGGTGAAGCCGGCCGGTTCGAGCAGGCCGGCGAGGTGGTCGACGTCCGACGCGACGGTCTTGAGCAGCTCGGTGAGCGAGTCGCGCGGCGGGGTGGAGATCTCGACCTGGCCGCCGGGCTCGACCGTCAGCGGCGTGCCGCTGGGCAGCGGGCGCTGCGGGCTGTCCGGCACCAGGGTCGGGGGCGCGTGGTCGCCCAGCGCGGCGGAGAACAGCGCCGCGTCCACGGGTAGGGAGGGATCGCCCAGGTGGTGGACGGTCCACTCGATCTCGACGCCGATGAGCCTCGGCGGTCCGTGCTTGAAGCACACCGACGCCACGTAGGCCTCGGCCTCCGCGCGGTCCCGGAAGGACGCGGGAGCCGGGCCGTGCGCCGGACTTGGGTGAACTGCGGCAACCATGCGCACTCCCCTGTCGGCCTCGGTCGGGCTCGACGCTACACCGGGAATACCGATCGACGCAGCGAACAAAACCCTTACGGATCAATGGGAATCGGGGGTGTCCGATGTGCACGCAGCGCCATGCCCCGCGAACGGTCCTTGAGCGGCGGTTTTCCACGTGGCCAGCAGCGCCCGCGAGGCGTCGACTCCCAGCGCGAGCTCCTCCAGCACGGCGAGCGCCTCCCGGTGCGGCCCAGCGCTCTCCACCCGCCCGCCGGAGTAGGCGACCGGGGGCGCGTCGGCGAACTCCAGGTAGACGAACGGCCTGGCCAGCGCAGGCCGCGCCCCGACCCCGAACGGCACCACCCGGACCGGCCACGGCGAGGCGGCGAGCGCCAGCAGCTGCCGAGCGTGCGCGCCGGGCCCGCCGACGGGGGTGTGCAGGACGGCCTCGTGCAGGTAGAAGGCCGAGTCCGGGGGCGGGGTCGACGGACCCGGCTCGACGTCACCGCCGCTCACACCGGCACTCCGGAGGTCAGCCCCGGCGCCGCCCTGCCCACCGTCCCAGGAGCCGCCCTGCCCGCTGCCCCAGGAACCACCTTGCCCGCTGTCCCAGGGGCCACCCTGCCCGCTGTCCCAGGGGCCACCCTGCTCACCGTTCCCGAAACCGTTGTCGCCCCCGTAGGCCAGCGCGTAATCCGCAGTGCGCAACCACTCCGGCACGACCAGCACCTCGTAGCAGACCAGCGACCGGGCCCGCCGCTCATCACCCCGCTGGCTGCCGCCCACCAGGCGCACCAGGTCGACGACGTCGACCGCGATCCGCTTCGACGGTGACCGGAGCGGCCACGACGACACCCCGTCCCCTGCTCTCACGGAACCGCACCATACGTGTTCTGACCTGGCGTTTCGCCGAGCGCCCGGAAAGTGCACCCCAAAGGATCACATGATTGACGGAACAATCCGTACGTACTGATTGGATTTCGCGGGCGGGTGCTGGGACGATCACCCGGTGCCCAGGGTGAGTCAGGACCACCTAGACGCCCGCCGCCGCCAGATCCTGGACGGCTCGCGTGCCTGCTTCGCGCGCTTCGGCTACGAGGGCGCCACCGTGCGCCGCCTCGAAGAGGGTACCGGCCTGTCCAGGGGAGCCATCTTCCACCACTTCCGGGACAAGGAGTCGCTGTTCCTGGCGCTGGCCGAGGACGACGCGATCCGCATGGCCGACGTGGTGGCCGAGCAGGGCCTGGTCCAGGTGATGGGAGAGCTGCTCGCAACCCCGCGCCACGACGACGGCGAGCAGCACCCGGCGGACTGGCTGGGCACCCGCCTCGAGGTGTCGAGGCGACTGCGCACGGACCCGGAGTTCCGCGGGCGCTGGGCGGAGCGCTCCAGCCAGCTCACCGACGCGACCAGGCAGCGCCTCCTGCGCCAGCGCGAGGCGGGCAACCTCCGCGACGACGTGGACGTGGCCGTCCTGACGTCGTTCCTGGAGCTGGTCCTGGAGG
>NZ_JBQGCX010001409.1:0-1986 GCF_052038725.1 Actinosynnema sp. | reverse complement strand
TGGCCCCGCTCGCCCTGGTCGCGCTGCTCACCGGCCGCCCCACCACCGCCGCGCTCACCGCCACGGCCGCCGCCGCCCTCGGCCTGCCGCTGCTGGCCGCCGAGGGCCCGGCCCTGGCGTGGGCGCTGCTCACCCAGGCCGCCGCGTGGACCACCGCCGCCGCCCTGTGGGCAGGTCACCGCCGCGAAGCCCCCGGCGCCCGCTGGAGCGTGGCCGCCGCCACCGCGACCACCGCGTGGACCGCCTGGGGCCTGCTCGCCCCACCCGTCCTGGCCTACCACCACCCGTGGCTGCTCGCCGCCGCCACCACCGCGCTCACCGCCGTCGCGGGGACGACAAAAACGGGGCCGGGGGAGACCCCCGACCCCGCCACCACCACCTGAGGGACCTCAGACCGTCTCCGGCACCGGGTTCCCCGACTCCTTGATCGCCCGGCGCACCGGCACGAACACCATCAGCACCAGCCCGACGGCGAAGAACACCACCAGCGACACGATCGCCAGCCGGAACGACCCCGTGGCCTGCCCGACCCCGGCGAACACCAGCGGCCCCAGCCACGAGGTCGACCGCTCGCCCACCTCGTACAGGGAGAAGTACTGCGCCTCCCGCCCCGGCGGGATCATCTGGCTGAACAGCGACCGCGACAGCGCGTTCGTGCCGCCCAGCACGATGCCGATCCCGGCCGCCAGCGCGAAGAACTGCCCCTGCTGCCCGGCCTGCACGAAGTACGCCGCGCCCACCACCACGATCCACACGCCCAGGCTGATCATGATCGTGCGCTTGGTGCCCCAGCGCTTCGCGCCCCACCCGTGCAGCAGCCCGCCGAAGAACGCCACGAACTGCACGATCAGGATCGTCGTGATCAGCACCGACTGCTCCAGCTTCAGCTCGGCGCTGCCGTACTGGGCCGACACGTTCGCCACCGTGGCGATGCCGTCGGTGTAGATCAGGTACGTGCCCAGGAACGCCAGCGTCAGCGGGAAGCCCTTGGCGAACCTCAGCGTCTGCCCCAGCTCCTTGAACCCGGCCGTCACCACGCCGAACCCGCGCTCGCCGCCGTGCGGCGCCTGGTGGGCGCGCAACCCCCGCAGCGGCACCAGCGTGAACGCGGCCCACCAGATGCCGGAGAGCACGAACGCCAGCCGCACCGACTCCGACTGGGTCAGCCCGATCGCGTCGTGGCCCAGGTACAGCGCCAGGTGCAGCGCCAGCGCCAGGCCGCCGCCGAGGTAGCCGAACGCCCAGCCGCGCGAGGACACCGCGTCCCGCTCCTCGGGGGTGGCGATCTCCGGCAGGAACGCGTAGTACACCACCACCGAGGCGCCGTAGCAGATGTTGGCGACGATGAAGAGCCCCACGCCCAGCTGCCAGTTCGTGCCGGTCACGGTGGCCAGCGCCATGGTCGCGGCCGAGCCGGTGAACGCCAGCGCGCCCATCATGGCCCGCTTGTTCTGGGTGCGGTCGGCGATGGCGCCCATGACCGGCAGCACCAGCACCTGGATGACGGTGGCCACCGACAGCAGGTAGCCCCACAGCGACCCGGCCGGGAACTCCAGCCCGAACAGCGAGATGTCGCAGTCGACCAGCGAGTTCTCCTGGCCGCCGTCCCGGCACGGGCTCGCCCCGTTGCGGGCGGCGTCGCCCTCCGCCGCCACCTGCGCGATCGAGCCCAGGTACAGCGAGAAGAACACCGTGATCACCGATGTGGGGAACACCGAGTTCGCCCAGTCGTACCAGATCCAGGCCCGCTGCTCTTTACGGCGATCGGCGGGGGGCGCACTGCTGTCGGCCACGCTCATGGGGGCGGACTGTATCCGTCCAGAGCCCCTCGGCAGGCCCTCCTCGGCCAACCTGTTGTGAACATCAGGTGGCCGTCCACGCCCCGCGCTCGCGCAGCACCTCCCGCAGCACGTCCGGCCGGTCGCTGACCAGCCCGTCCACCCCGAGGTCCAGCAGCCGCCGCATCTCGTCGGCCTCGTCGACGGT
>NZ_JBQGCX010001408.1:0-1964 GCF_052038725.1 Actinosynnema sp. | reverse complement strand
TGGGCGTCGAACCCGGCCCCGAACTGCGCCACCTGCACGAGGCCCTGCTGCGCGGCGGCGTGGACCGCGCGCCCCGCCCGGTCCCGGTGGCCCCGGTGTTCCAGCTGCCGCCCGACCTGCCCGACCACACCGGCGGCGAGGACCTGCTGGCCGAGGCGGGCGACGGCCTGCGGCGCCGCTCCCCGGTGCTCGTGGTCTCCGGTCCGGCCGGGGTGGGCAAGACCGCGTTCACCGTGCGCCTGGCCAACCTGGTCCGCGCCGACTACCCCGACGGCGCGCTGTTCCTGAGCCTGAACGGCGCGCTCGGCACCCCCATGTCCCCGGCGGAGGTGCTCGGCCGCGCGCTGCGGGCGCTCGACCCGACCGGCCCCGACGCCGGTTTCGACGCCGACCTGGCCCGCTACCGGGCCATCACGCACGACAGGCGGGTCCTGGTCGTGCTCGACGACGCCGCGGGCGCCGAGCAGGTGCGCCCCCTGCTGCCCAGCGGTCCGGGCTGCGCGCTGCTCGTCTCCACCCGCGCCTGGCTCACCGCGCTGCCGGGCGCGTCACGGGTCGAGCTGCGGGTGATGGACGACCGCGACGCGCACCGGTTGCTGGAGCGCGTGGTGGGCCACGACCGCCTGTCCGCCGAACCCGAGGCGACGGCCCGCCTGGTCGCGCTGTGCGCGGGCCTGCCGCTGGCGCTGCGCCTCGTCGGCGCCCCCCTGGCCGCCCGCCCGCACTGGCCGGTGGCGAAGCTGGTGACCCGCATGGCCGACCGCGGCAGGCGCCTGGACGAGCTGGCGGTGGACGACCTGCGCGTGCGGACCGGCATCGACGTCGGCTACCAGGGCCTGTCCGGGCAGGCCCGCCGCGCGCTGCGGGCCGTCGGCGCGGTGGACGTCGGCGAACTGGCCCCGTGGCTCCTCTCCGCCGCGCTGGGAACCGGCGCCACCACCACCGACGACCTCCTGGAGCACCTGGTCGACGCCAGGCTGGTGGAGGCGGCGGCGGGCGACGGGACCAACCCCCGCTACCGCGTCCACGACCTCGTCCGCCTCTACGCCGCCGAACGCGCGCAGGCCGAGGAACCCCCCGAGGAGTCCGTCGCGATGCTGGACCGCGTGCTGGCCGCCGCCGTGCACCTGGTGCGCGGTCACGACACGCGGCGCGCGTACCTGGTGCGCCACGAACGCGACACCCCGCTGCCCGAACCGCCCGCCTGCCGGGGGGTCGCCATCGACCTGGCGGCCGAGGAGCCGACGCTGGTCGTGCTGGTGGAGGTGGCCGCACGACGGGGGCTGGTGCGGCAGGCGGCGGCGCTGGCCGACGCGCTGGTGTTCGCCTCGTTCGCCAAGACCAACGACTTCGCCGGCTGGGAGCGCGTCCGCGACGCGGTGGCCGCGGCGGCGACGGCGGCCGGTGAGCGGGGCGTGCTGGCCGGAACCTGCTACGGCCGCGCCCAGCTGCGGTACGCGCAGGACCGCTTCACCGAGTCCGCCGACCTGTTCGAGCGCGCGCGGGTGCTGTTCCTGGAACTGGGCGACGCCGCGGGCGCAGCCTCGGCCGCCACGGGGCTGGCCACCGTCCACCGGGAGTTGGGCGACCACGGCAGATCCATCCCGCTCCTGTCGGAGCAGCTGGCCGAGTTCGACCGCCTGGGGTTGGCGGAGGGCGGCGCCAACGCCCACTACGGCCTCGGCTACGCCTACCGCGAGCGCGGCCTGGACGAGCGGGCACTGACCCACCTGCGCGCGGCGGTCGACCGCTACCGCGCCCTCGGGCACCGCGCGGGGGAGGCGATCGCGGTGCGGGGCATCGGTCTGGTGCACCGGGCGCGCGGCGACCTGGCCGAGGCGGCCGGGTGGAGCGAGCGGGCGCACCGCCTGGCGCTGGCGTCCGGCGAGCAACTGCTGTCGTCGTACACCGCGCAGGCCCTCGCCAAGGTCTGGATCCGCACCGGCCACCCCGAACGCGCCCTG
>NZ_JBQGCX010001407.1:0-4168 GCF_052038725.1 Actinosynnema sp. | reverse complement strand
ACCGCGCCCGCCCTCCCCCGTTGGTGAACGCCGCCGGGTCGCCCGTGATCAAGCGCAGACCGGCGGGCATCGCCAGCACGTGCCCCGCCGGGTTCCCCCGGTACGTCACCACCACCTCGTCCGGCGGCAGGACCTCCCCCGTGTTGCCGTGCACGCCCCCTCCCGGCTCGTGCTCGTCGTGCCCCGTGGTGTCGGTCAGGCGCAGCACCGGCCAGTAGTACGCGGAGCGGTCGTCGTGGGCGCAGGTCGTGGGGGACGCCGCCAGCGAGCTGTCCGTCGACGCGTAGTCCGTCGACTCGTTGCCGACGTACTCGTGCGTGTGGTGCGCGCCGTTCGGGCGGCCCGGTGAGATGACCACGTTGTCCGCGTTGAGGTGGCGCCCCTCGTTGCGACCGCAGGAGATCGTGAACGTCCCGGTCGACGCGTCCGCCGACACGACCGGTGTCGGCGGCACGCGTGGGGCCTCGTCGATGGGCAGGTAGCGGTCGTCCGACGCGCAGGCGGCCAGCGTCAGGAGCAGCGCCAGCCCAAGGATGATCGCCCTCACGGGTGACTACCTTGCCGGCTCCCGCCACCCCGCCGACACGGGCTCGCCGTCGCTGCGGCCGTTCGGCCGGTGGTGGGAAAAACGGCCGCACCCCGCTAAATGCGGTGTCCCCCGACCGCCCCCTAAGTAGATTTGGCCTGGTGGCGGCTGGTGGAGGACCCCGGATGACGCTGCCGACCCGGCTGGTCCTCGGCGTGCTGCTCGAGGACGCCGACCGGCCCCGGTACGGGCTGGAGCTGTGCCGCACCACCGGGTTGCCCAGCGGCACCGTGCACCCCATCCTCGCCCGGCTCGAACTGCGCGGGTGGGTGTGCAGCGAGTGGGAGGAGGTCGACCCGCGCGAGCAGGGTCGGCCGCGCAGGCGCTACTACCGGCTGGTCCCCGACGCGGTCCCGGTGGCGCAGACCGCCGTCGCCAGGGCGCACCGGTCGCTGGAGCGGTTGCGGCGCAGCGCCGACGGGGCCTGACGGCGGGCGCCGCTCAGGGGCAGCCGACGCGGGCCCTGGACGCGCGCAGCAGGTGGCCGTACCAGGCGACCAGCGGGCCGGTCCGGCTGTCGGTCAGGTGCTCCCAGGTGCGCGCGCACAGCTCCCGGTACGGGGCCGGGTCCCAGGTCGCGGCCAGCTCGGCCAGCGGGCGGTCCACGAGGGAGCCCAGGGCGTAGCGGCGGTCGAAGCCGTGGGCCGCCGGGACGACGGCGCCGTTCGCCTCCACCACCAGCGGGGTCAGCCAGGCGCCCAGGGCGCCCGCGGCGTTCTCCGCCGTGAACGACGCGCGGTCGCGCAGCAGGGTGGTGCGGGGGACGGCGTCGAGCTGGACCGCGAGGCCGTGCTCCGCCGCGGCCCTGCCCAGCTCCACCGCCGCGCAGGCCAGCTCCACCGCGCCGGGGCGTTCGAGCAGCAGGCGGCGGCCCGCGCCCTCCGGTTCCAGGGGGCGGACCTGGAGCAGGAGGGCGCCCGCCGCCGCGACCTGGTCCGCCACCTCGCCCAGCCTGGTCGTGCCCGACTTGGTCAGGGTGGTCACCACGCCCACCGGGACGCCCGCCTCGGAGAGCCTGCGAACGCCCGCCAGCGCGCGCTCGTGGGCGCCGGGTTCGCCGCGCAGGCGGTCGTGGTCGGCCCTGGTCCCGTCGACCGACACGGCCACCAGGTCGACCTCGCGCAGCAGCGCGATCCGGCGCGGGGACAGCGAGAGCGCGTTGGTGGTCACGACCGCGCGCATCCCGGCGTCGCGCGCGGCGCCCACCAGCGCCCGCAGCTCCGGGTACAGGAGCGGTTCGCCGCCGGAGACGTTCAGGACGTCGTAGCCGAGGGTCGCGGCGGCGCGAACGGCCGGTCCGAGGACTCCGATCGGCAGGGACTCGGTGACGTCCGGACCGGAGCTGGAGTAGCAGTGCAGGCACCGCAGAGTGCACAACCGGGTCGGGTGAACTTGGAACACGGAGCGTCCACCAACCTGAGCCATGTCGCCGCCCTCCTGTCGCAACCCCTCTCCGTACGGAGCACTGATCAAGGGCGCTGATACATGTCCGGTAACCGGAATTCGCGGCTGATTCCTCCCAACGTGGGAACGGGTGAAAGCTGTGAAACGGTCCTCGGCAGGCTCGCGACAACCTGTACGAGGTCGACCCCCACACGTCCGTCGACCTCATCCGGGAGGGCAGATGCGCCGCCAGTTCGTCGTGTCCGGGGACGCCGCCGCCGAGGCGCGGCGCCGGGTGCTGCGCGAGCTGCACGACGGGGTCGGGCCCTCGCTGGCCGCTATCGCGTTAGGCCTGCGCGCGGCGCGCGAGCTGCTGCCGCGCGACGCCGCCGCGGCGGGCAGGTTGCTGGTGGCGCTGGAGGAGGAGGCGCACGGCGCGGTCGCCGAGGTGCGCAGGCTCGCCGCCGACGCGCAGCACCCGCCGGTGCTGGCGCGGCTGGGGCTGGTGGGGGCGGTGCGGGCGCACGCGGGGGCGCTGGCCGGGCGGCACCCGGTGGCGGTGGAGGTGGAGGTCGTCGGGGAGCTTCCCGAGCTGGGGGCGGACGTCGAGGTCGCCGCTTACCGGATCGTGTGCGAGGCGCTGACGAACGTGGTGCGGCACGCGGGCGCCCGGCGCTGCGCGGTGTGGCTGCGGTTCACCGACCGGCTGCGGGTCGAGGTGGTGGACGACGGGGTCGGCCTGCCGCGCGAGGGGGGACTCGCGGGCGAGGGGGGACCGGCGGGCGTGGGGCTGCGGTCGATGCGGGAGCGGGCGCGCGAGGTGGGCGGCACGTGGGCCGCCGAGGTCCCCGAGCGGGGTGGCACGCGCATCGCGGTCGAGCTGCCCGCGGGCGGGTGAGCGCGGTGCGACCGCTGCGGGTGCTGGTGGTGGACGACCACCCGATGTTCCGGTTCGGGCTGGCGGCGGTGCTGGCGTCCTCACCGGAGATCACCGTGGTGGGCGAGGCGTCGGGCGGCGGGATGGGCGTCGAGCTGGCGGCGGCGCTGCGGCCGGACGTGGTCGTGATGGACCTGAACATGCCGGACCTGGGCGGGGTGGAGGCGACGCGGCGCGTCGTGGCCGAGCACCCCGGCGCGCGGGTGCTGGTGCTGTCGATGTTCGACGACGACGACTCGGTGTTCGCGGCGATGCGCGCGGGCGCGCTCGGCTACCTGCTGAAGGCCTCGCAGCCGCAGCAGATCGCGCGGGCGGTGCGGGCGGTGGCCGAGGGCGAGGCGATCTTCAGCCCGGCGATCGCCTGCCGGTTGCTGGCGTACTTCGGCGCGCCCGCGCAGCAGCGCCCCGAGACGTTCCCGGAGCTGACGTCGCGGGAGCGCGAGGTGCTGCGGCTGATGGCGGGCGGCGAGGGCAACGGGGCGATCGCGCGGGAGCTGGTGCTGAGCCCGAAGACGGTGCGCAACCACGTGTCGAACATCCTGCGGAAGCTGCACGCGGCCGACCGGGCGGAAGCGGTGGCGCGGGCCCGCGAGGCCGGGATGGGGCAGCGATGAGAGCGCTCTCACGTGGCGGGCGCCCGGTGCCGGGACGCGCTGTCCCGGTGACGCGGCCCGACGGCGCGGAGCGGGATCTCGTGGGTAGAAGTGCTTGCCGGACAACGATCAAGGCCGGAGGGCAGCACGCCGGGGAGCACGGTGCGGGGCGCCCGGAAAGCGCTGTCCGCACCTCGGGCCGGGACAGTTCGGGACGTGGCGCCCATGGCGTCGGGACACCCCGGCTCGGGACGATTCGACGGGGCACACACGGGGCACGGCAATCCGGTTGGAGCGCGACATGATCGTGGAGCAGCAGCAGTTGTCGGTCGTCCTGCACGCGACCGACTCGATCACGAGAGCCGGGGTGACGGCGGCGCTGCGGGCGCGGCCGGAGGTCAGGCTCGTCGATCCCGAGGGCAGCGCTCGGGGAGAGGCCCAGGTGGCGCTGGTCGTCCTGGAGCGGTTGGACTCGGACGCGCAGCAACTGCTGCGCAGGCTCCAGGTGGGCGAGGGCCCCGGCATCGTGCTGGTGGCCGGGGACGTGGCGGACTCGGACCTGCTGAACGCCGTCAGCAGCGGGGTGTCCGCGGTGGTGCGCCGCTCGGAGGCGACGCCGGAGACGCTGGTGCGGCTGCTGAAGGCGACCGCCGCCGGTGAGGGGGCGCT
>NZ_JBQGCX010001406.1:0-2049 GCF_052038725.1 Actinosynnema sp. | reverse complement strand
CAGCGCCGCCCCGCAGCGCTCCTCGGGCAGGTAGAGCCGGTACCGGGCGCCACCCGCGCGCACCTCCGAGATCCGCACCCCTGGCACCCGCGCGCCAGGCAGTAACCCGACCACGAGCCGGGAGGTCTTGCGCAGCAGTGGCTTGCTCCAGTCCACCCTGGGCGCCCGACGCACCCGCTCCCGCAACGACGGGTCGATCCGCTCCAGCTCCACGCTTCCCCCTCGACGTCGGTCCGCCTGCCGATCATCCCGGCACCCGGTCCCCGTCCCGCCACCGCACGAGGTCGAGCACCGGCGGGTGGAGGCGCGCGGGCAGGCGGAACCGGGTGAGGTCGGCGGTCAGGAACGAGGTCACCTCCACGACGTGATCGCCGCGAACGGTGAGGACGTCCAAGCCGCCGGGCAGGTACGCCCCGGCTGCCGCGTCCCACAGGTAGGTGCCGAAGGCGAGCTGGCCGTTCGCCCAGGTGGGCAGGAACCGCCAGCGCGACCGCAGCGGTCCGGCGAGCAGGAAGGCGCGGATGGCGTCCCGGCCCCGGTACCACTCGGGCAGCGGCGGCATCGAGTACCGGGCGTCGTCGGCGAGCAGCGCCACGATCGCGTCCACGTCACCCCGGTGCCAGGCATCGCTCCACCGGGCCACGAGCGCGCCGACCGCCGCGTCGCCGCTCTCGCGCAGCACGGCGTGCTGGGTCGGCCCGGCCGACCCGACCGCCTTCCGCGCCCGTTGCAGCGCGCTGTTCACCGACGCGGTGGACGTGCCCAGCTGCTCGGCGACCTGGGCGGCGGGGAAGCCGAGCACCTCGCGCAGCACCAGCACCGCCCGCTGGACCGGGGTCAGGTGCTGGAGCGCGGCGACGAACGCGAGCTCCACGCTCTCGCGGGCCAGGCAGCGCGCCTCGGGCGAGGGCTCGGGGCACGGCTCCAGCCAGGCGACCTCGCCAGGGGCGACCTCACCGCCCGGCGCGCCGAAGTCGACCGGCAGCTCGCGCCGCCCGCGCCGCTCGATCGCGGTGAGGCAGCGGTTGGTGGCGATCTTGTGGAGCCACGCCCGCACGAACCCCCGGTCGTCCAGGCCGCCGATGCCGCGCCACGCCCGCACGAGCGACTCCTGCAGCGCGTCCTCGGCGTCGTGCGGCGAGCCGAGCAGCCGGTAGCAGTGCGCCCGCAGTTCGGCCAGGTGCGGTGCGACCAGCCGCTCGAACGCGCGGGCGTCACCGCCGCGCGAGGCCTCGATGAGTTCTCGCGCAGCCAGGGGTTCCACCCGTGCAGGGTAACGACGAGCAGGAGCAGACCATGACCGACGAGCAGCAGATCCGCGACCTCATCGAGCGGTGGGCGGCGGCCGTCCACGACGGCGACCTGGCCACCGTGCTCGCCGACCACGCGCCGGACCTCGTGGTCTTCGACGTCCCGCCGCCCGAGCGGGGTGTGCGGGGCATCGCGGACTACCGGGGGATCTGGCCGGGTTTCTTCGAGTGGCAGGCGTCCGGCGCGGTGTTCGAGATCGAGGCGCTGGACGTCACAGCGCGCGCGGACGTCGCGTACGCCGTCGCGCTGCTGCGGTGCGGCACGCCCTCGGACATCGATCGCGACACCGAGCACCGGCTGCGGCTGACCATCGGCCTCACCAAGGTGGAGGGCCGCTGGGTCGTCGCGCACGAGCACCACTCGTTCGCGGACGCCACCGGGTCGCCGGAGGTGGCGGGCGCCGAGGTCGCAGCGGTGCACGAGCGGTGGTTCGAGCGCACGGCGGCGAAGGACCTCGACGGCCTGATTGAGCACATCGCACCGGACGTCGTGTCCTACGAGCACGCCGGGCCGCTCCAGCACGTCGGTATCGACGCCGTGCGCGAGGTGTGCGGCCGGGGTCTCCTGGCGTCACCGGGGCGGATCGACTTCGACGTCCCCGACCTGACCGTCCGCGCGCACGGCGACCTGGCCGTGGCGTGGGGGCTCGACCGGGTCGTGGTGGACGGCGTCGAGACCCGCTCCAGGGGCACCCGCGTCTTCCAGCGCCGCGACGGCGACTGGCGGATGGTCCACCAG
>NZ_JBQGCX010001405.1:0-2128 GCF_052038725.1 Actinosynnema sp. | reverse complement strand
GCCTCCGAGGGGGCCAGAACACGGTTCTGGACCTGCTGCACCGACTCCTGCGTGACGCCGAGCTCGGTGCGCCCCACCGGGACGTCGCCCGGCAGGAAGGTCAGGTGCCCCTCGGGGTAGATGCGGGTGCGCGCGCCGGGGCTCGTCTGGAGCGTCCGGTCGTAGGTGGTGATGCCCGGCAGCCCACGCTCGGTGAGGTAGGCGTTCAGGTTGGTCGCACCGACCGGCTGCTGCGGGTACATGGTCTGGAGCGCCTTCATCAGCAGGCGGTAGACCTTGATGGTGGTCAGGGCGCGGCCGGCGGGTGCGCCGCTGGTCTCGTGGAACGCCTCGTGGGCGGCCTCGAGGTCAGCGAACGCGGCCTCCGGGTCGGTGGACCAGGGGGTCGCGACGGTGATCTTGTTGTCCGCCGGGACCTCGAAGTCGACCTCGTGACCGCCGCCGTCCTCAGCGGCGAGGGAGACCTTGCCGGTGGAGAGGGCCTGGCCGCGCATGAGCTCGAGGGTGTTGTCGATGGTTGCGGCGGCGATGCCCGCAGCGGCGACGACCCACGGCTGGTAGTCGACCTGCTGCCCGGCAAGCTGCTGGGCCAGGACGAACTCCTGGTTGAGGTCGACCTCGGTGAGGTCCACCCGCGGGGTGATGGCCGGCAGGTCCCCCCGCAGCTCGGCGACACCCGGACGGGTGATGGGCGTCGCGGGCGCACCGAACGCGCGAACCGGCACGGTCTGGTCGACCTTCTGCCGGCGCCCGAGACGGAACGTGATGGCCTGGACCGCCGTGTTCGGCAGGAACTGGCTCAGGGTGTTGCGGTCGTCGCTGAACTCACGCGCCGCGAGGATCACGGGGCGCAGGTCGTCGACCAGATCCATGTACTGCATGTCAGTGGTCCTTCCGGGTCAGGAGGTCGGGGCGGTGCCGTTGACGAAGGTGATGCCCTTGAGCGCCGCCTCCTGGGCCTGGTTAAGCGCGGTCGGCATGTAGCGCCGGTCGACCGTGCCGCGGTTGACCACAGCGATGAGGTGCTTCTCGCCGGTCTTGATGGTGAAGTCGTCGAGCACGAGGCCCTTGCCGGTCACGAGGGACCCGGACTTGACGAAGCCGTTGGCGTCGTCGGCGACATCGGCGGGGGCGACGCTGACGCCGACCGTTCCCGCCTTCAGGGGGTCACGAAGCCAGCGACGGTCGCCGGTGGCGTAGGTGCTGCGCTTGGGCGCGAAGTTGGACACAACATTCTCCTTCGTTTCGGTGTCCTGATGAGTCCGGTCCTCGCGGCGTCGCGCCTACGGTGGTTCCGGGGTCAGTGGGCGGCGATCGGCGCCGCGGGAGGGCGAGCGCCGGTGGCCTTGTACATCTGCGCGGCGGCGGCGGCGACCTTCTCGGCCTCCGTCGCGGTCGCGGGCGCGCCGCCCCCGATGCCAGGGGGTGCGGTGCGGACGGTCGACTTCGCCAGGTGCGGCTTGTCGGCCTTCAGCTGCTCGATCGCCTTGGCGGCGTCGATGGCGCTGACGGTTCCGTCGGCGCCGAGCAGGGGCGTGAGGTCGATGTGGGCGAGCGCGTCGGTCGGGTCGAGCAGGTGAGGCTTGGCGGCCTCGACCAGCACCCGACCAGCGGCCTCGGCCTTGGCCTGGACCTGCCGCTGCTCTTCGGCCTCCTGGAACGGCCTGACCGCCTCGGCGACCGCCTGCTGGATCAGCGCGGCGACGTCGGGCTGGTCGCCCTGCTTGCCAGCGCCGGGCTCGGCAAGCTTCGGGGGCTCCGAGTCTCGCGGCTTGGGCGGAGTGGGGCGGGCGGTGGCTGCCTGCGCTCGCCGCTCGGCGTCGTCGGCACGGGCGCGTTCGCGAACAATCGCGCGCTTGCCGGGATCTCCGAGGGCGTCCCACTCCTCGGGCGTGACGCCCTCCGGCGGGTCGGCCGGCGGGTCGTCGGGTGCGCCACCGGCGACTGGGAACACCGGGCGACCGTTCGGCAGGAAGCCGATCGGCTGGACGGGCTCGCCGAGCGCGAACGCAGCGAGGGCGGGGGTGGTGTGCTTGGTGCGGGTCGTGCGGGACATCGCGTCCTCCATCGGTCGGCGCGCTTGAGCGCGGCGCCACGCGCCTTCCGGCATCGCGCCGGGAAGTTCAAT
>NZ_JBQGCX010001404.1:0-1970 GCF_052038725.1 Actinosynnema sp. | reverse complement strand
AACGGTCGTGGCGCTTCACCGTGCGCAGCAGGGGCGGCGCCCCCCACCCAGGGAACGAGGACTGGCGCACCGCCCGCCAGCTCCCGTACCCGGTGTCCTCGCCCCGGTCGAACGGCGAGTTCACCGACAGCGCCAGCAGCGTCGGCAGCCACGGCCGCAGGTGGTCCAGCACCGCCACACCGGTCGCCCGGTCCGGCACACCCACGTGCACGTGACAGCCGCAGCACTGGTAGTCCGTCATCAGTCCCTGATAGAGGGACGTGATCTCTCGATAGCGTGAACCTTGCGTCACTGGAACCCGCCCCGGTAGCGGTGGGTTGCCCACGGCCACGGGGACCACGCCCACCCGGCCCGCCGCGTCCGCGACCGCCCTCCGGCCCGCCCGCAGCTGCTCCCGCAGCTCCGACGCGGTCCGGCACACCCCGGTGGCGAACTCCACCTGCGAGGACAGCAGCTCCTGCTGGGCCAGGGCGCCCGGCGGCAGGTCGCGCACCACCGACAGCACCTCGGGGGCGCTCGCGGTGGGGAGGGACGTCTCCGGGGAGACCAGCAGGTACTCCTCCTCGACGCCGAACGTCGTCCCGGTCACGTCCCCCTGTTCCCCGAACGGGTGAAGGGAAACCGACCCCGCCGCACCGATCACCAAGCCGCCGCGGCGAGCACCCCCGCCCGCCGCCCCGGCCTCACACCCCGGCCTCACACCCCCGAGGCCAGCAGCTCCCGCACCCGAGGGATCACCTTCGTCCCGTACAGCTCCACCGCCGCCATCATCCGCTCGTGCGGCAGCGTCCCGTTCGAGTACTTCAGGTCGAACCGGTCCACCCCCAGCACCGACACCGTCCTCGCGATCCGCCGCGCCACCGTCTCCGGCGACCCCACGTGCAGCGCGCCGAACGCCGCGTCGTCCTCGAACCGCTCCCGCGTCACCGGCGGCCACCCGCGCTCGCGCCCGATCCGGTCGTGCACCGCGCGCCAGTGCGGCCACAGCACCTCGCGCGCCTCCTCGTCCGTGTCCGCCACGAAACCGGGGCAGTGCACCGCCACCGGCAGCCGCTCCCGCCCCAGCTCGTCCAGCGCCCGGTGGTACAGCCGCACGAACGGCGCGAAGCGCTCCGGCTCGCCGCCGATGATGGCCAGCACCACGGGGAACCCGCCGCTCGCCGCCCGCACCACCGAGTTCGGGCTGCCCCCGACGCCGACCCAGGCGCGCATCCGCCCGCCCTCGGTCTTCGGGTACACGTGCTGCTCCTCCAGCCCGGCCCGCACGGTCCCGCTCCACGACACCGGACCCTCGTCCAGCAGCCGCGCCATCAGCTCCAGCTTCTCCGCGAACAACCGCTCGTAGTCCGCCAGGTCGTACCCGAACAGCGGGAACGACTCGGTGAAGGACCCCCGCCCCAGCGTGATCTCCGCGCGCCCGTTCGACAGCGCGTCCAGCGTCGCGAACCGCTCGAACACCCGCACCGGGTCGTCCGAGCTGAGCACGGTCACCGCGCTGCCCAGCGCGATCCGCTCGGTGCGCGCCGCGATCGCCGCCAGCACCACCTCCGGGGCCGACACGGCGAAGTCGTCCCGGTGGTGCTCGCCCACCCCGAACGCGTCCACACCGACCCGGTCCGCGAGCACGGCCTGCTCGACCACGTCCCGGATCACCCGCCCGTACGGCAGCTTCACACCATCGGGGCCCACGGTCACGTCCCCGAACGTGTCCAGACCCAGTTCCACGGTCGTCATGACGGCGGACAATACGGTCTCATCCGGGCGAACCTCCGATCGGGAGCGTCAGCTCCACCGTCGTCCCCCTGCCCTCGGCGGCCCGCACCCGGATGTTCCCGCCGTGCAAAGCCATGATCTGGCGGCAGATCGACAGCCCCAGCCCGCTCCCCGGCACGCCCGTCGAGTTGCCCGCCCGCCGGAACACGTCGAACAGGTCCGGCAGGTCCGCCGCCGGGATGCCGATCCCGGTGTCG
>NZ_JBQGCX010001403.1:0-2463 GCF_052038725.1 Actinosynnema sp. | reverse complement strand
AACCTGCGGGGGGCGTTCTTCACGGACAACAACCTGGTGGCGGCGGGGGCGCTGCTGGTGGCGCTGCCGACGCTGGTGGTGTTCTTCGTGCTCCAGCGGCAGTTCGTGGGCGGGCTGACGCTGGGGGCGACGAAGGGGTAGCGAGGAGCAGCGGGGCGGCGTCGGGTCGTTCCCGGCGCCGCCCCGTTCCTCGTGGTCGTCTCAGACTCCCGCGTACCCCATGCCGTTGGTGGCGGGCGCCAGCGCAGGCCGTCCCGGCAGGTGCAGGGTGAACAGCGCGCCGCCCTCCGGGGCTCGCCCCGCGTAGACCGCGCCGCCGTGGCGTTCCGCCGCCTGCTTCACGATCGCCAGCCCCAGCCCCGACCCCGGCAGGGTGCGGGCCTCGGAGGAGCGGTAGAAGCGCTCGAACACGTGCGGCAGGTCCGCTTCCGCGACGCCGTGGCCCGAGTCCGCCACCTCGACGACCGCCGCGCCCTCCGCGACCTGCCGCAGCCTCAGCCGCACCACGCCGCCCTCGGTGTTGTCCTGGCTGAACTTCACCGCGTTGTCCAGCAGGTTCAGCACCGCCCGCTCCAGCGCGTTCGAGTCGCCCAGCAGCGACCACGGCTCCAGGCTCACGTCGAACGCCACGTCGGCGGGCGCGCGCCTGCGGGCGCGGTCCAGCGCGCGCTCGACCACCTCGACCAGGTCGACCGGTTCGTGCACGACCTGCGGCGCGTCCTCGCGGGCCAGCTCGACCAGGTCGCCGATCAGCGTGGTCAGCTCGTCCAGCTGGGCCCGCACGTCGTCGTTGATCTCCGCCTTGTCCTCGTCGGACAGCGTCGGCGACCCCGGCCGCTCGGACGCCAGCAGCAGCTCCAGGTTGGTGCGCATGGACGTCAGCGGCGTGCGCAGCTCGTGGCCCGCGTCCGCGACGAGCCTGCGCTGCCGCTCCTGCGACTCGGCCAGCGCCCCCAGCATCGCGTTGAACCGCTGGGTGAGCCTGGCCAGCTCGTCGTCGCCGGACACCGGGATCGGCCGCAGGTCGCCGGTCAGCGCGACCCGCTCGGTGGCCTCGGTGAGCCGCTGCACGGGCCGCAGGCCGGTGCGCGCCACCGCCGTCCCCGCCGCCGCCGCCGCGACCACGCCCAGGCCGCCGATCACGAACAGCACCAGGCTCAGCTTGCCCAGCGTGGTGTTCAGCGGCTTGATCGACTGGGCGAGGACCATCGCCTCGCCGTCGCCGTACGGCACCGTCAGCACCCGGTACTCGGTGCGCTTGTCGGTCCAGATGTGCTCCAGCAGCTCGCCGTTCGCCACCGCCAGGTCGTCCGAGTTGGTCGGCGGGGCGGTGGTGAACTTCGGGTACAGGATGCGCCCGGCCGAGTCCAGCTTGCCGATCTTGATGTCGCCGGCGGCGAGGAACGCGCCGGGCATCTCGCTGACCGTGTCGTTGACCCTGGGCGCGTTCACCGCCGCCTGCGCGCGCTGGCGCAGGTTCTCGTCGAACGAGGTGATCATGTTGTCGCGCACCGTCATGTACACGCTCAGCGACACCACGGCGACCGCGCCCGCCACGCACAGCGCGGCGAGCAGGGTCACGCGCGCGTGCAGCGAGGCGCGCTGGAACCGGGTGCCGCCGGGGGCGGTCACGGGGGCGTCTCCCTGAGCACGTAGCCGACGCCGCGCACCGTGTGCAGCAGCCGGGGCTCGCCGCCCGCCTCGGTCTTGCGCCGCAGGTAGCCGACGTACACCTCCAGCGCGTTCCCGGAGGTGGGGAAGTCGTAGCCCCACACGTCCTCCAGGATGCGGCCCCTGGTGAGCACCTGCTTGGGGTGCGCCAGGAACAGCTCCAGCAGCGCGAACTCGGTGCGGGTGAGGCTGATGGGCCGCTCGCCCCTGCGGACGTCCCTGGTGCCGGGGTCCAGCTCCAGGTCGGCGAAGCGCAGCAGGTTGGCGGTCTCCTCCACGTCGGTGGCGGTGCGCCGCAGCAGGGCGCGCAACCTGGCCAGCAGCTCCTCCAGCGCGAACGGCTTCGGCAGGTAGTCGTCGGCCCCCGCGTCCAGACCGGAGACCCGGTCGCTCACCGCGTCCCGCGCGGTGAGCACGAGTATGGGCAGGTCGTCGCCCGTGCTGCGCAACCTCCGGCAGACCTCCAGGCCGTCGAGCCTGGGCATCATCACGTCCAGGACCATGGCGTCCGGGCGCTGCGACAGGACCGACTCCAGTGCCTGCTGGCCGTCACCGGCGAGGTCCACCTGGTAGCCGTTGAACTGCAGTGAGCGGCGGAGCGACTCACGCACGGCCCTGTCGTCGTCGACAACGAGGATGCGCATGTCGTCAGTCTCGCCGCTGGTCCTGAGAGCCGCCTGAGAAGCGGGTGTGAGGAGACCGTCAAGTTCCGCGGGCCGGGGGGCGGCCGATCGGTCAGAAGTAGTCGCCGAGCCTGGGCACGCCGGTCGACGCGGTGAGCCGGTCGAGCAG
>NZ_JBQGCX010001402.1:0-1884 GCF_052038725.1 Actinosynnema sp. | reverse complement strand
TCCTGACCCGCCCCGACCCGCCCGCCGTGCTGGTGCTGACGACGTTCGACTCGGACGAGCCGGTGCTGGGCGCGCTGCCCGCGCGGATCGCCGAGGCGGTGTGGACGGCGGCGGCAGGTGAGCCGGTGCTGTTGCCGCAGGCGGTGGTGCGGCTGATCGCGGCGGCGACCGGGCCGGGGTCCGGGGAGGCGCGGAGGGGGGTGCGGGAGCGGTTGGCGGGGCTGACGGAGCGGGAGCTGGAGGTGGCCCGCGGGATCGCGGAGGGGTTGGGGAACGCGGAGATCGCGGCGCGGCTGGGGATCGGGGTGGCGACGGTGAAGGCGCACACGGGGAACCTGTTCGGCGAGCTCGGGGTGGACAACCGGGTGCGGATCGCGCTGCTGGTGCGGGACGCCGAGGGGTGAGGGGCGCGGCGGGGTGAGGGGCGCGGCGGGGTGGGGGTAGCCTCGCCGGGTGCGGGCGCTCAGGTACTCCATCAACGTGACCGTCGACGGGTGCTGCGACCACCGGGTGATCCCCGCGGACGAGGAGCTGCACCGGCACCACGCGGGGAACATCGCGCGGGCCGACGTGCTGCTGCTCGGGCGGGTGACCTACCTGATGATGGAGGAGGCCTGGCGGTCGCCGTCCGGGAGCGCGGTCGGGGACGGGGCGGATCCCTTCGCGCGGGCCGTCGACGCGGCGCGGAAGGTCGTCGTGTCCGGGACGTTGGAGCGGGTCGACTGGAACGCCGAGCTGCTGCGCGGGGATCTCGGGTCGGCGGTGCGGGCGCTCAAGGAGGAGCCGGGGAACGGGGTGCTCGTCGGCGGGGTGGCGCTGCCGCTGGCGCTGGCGGGGCTGGGGTTGATCGACGAGTACGAGTTCGTGGTGCACCCCCGGATCGCCGGGCGCGGGCCGTCGGTGTTCGCCGGGCTCTCGGAGCACGTGGAGCTGCGGCTGGTGGAGGCGGTGGAGTTCGCGTCCGGGGCCGTGGCGATGCGGTACGAGCCCCGGAGGTGAGCCCCGGCCCGCGCGGGGCGGACCGGGGGCGGGAGGGTCAGCTGCGGCCCAGCGCCTCGGCGGTCAGGACCGTCCCGCCAAGGCCCCAGCCGCCCTCGGCGACCTCCTCCACCAGCACCAGGGTGCTCGCGCGGGCGCGTTCGCCGTACACCTCGGCGTAGGCGTCGGTCACGGCGTCGATCAGCTTCTTCTTGGACTCCGGGGTCAGCGTGCCCTCGGGGACCTTCAGGTTGGCGAACGGCATGGTGGTGCTCCTTCTTCTTCGGTGATCGGCTAGAGGGCGGCGTTGGCGGACAGCAGGTCCTCGATGCCGACCCTGCGGTAGAACTCGGCCCGGACGCGGTCCGCGACCGCTGACACGACCTCGCTGCCGTCCCGGCTCGGGTCGACGTGGACGCGGAACGGGCGCCGGTCGGCGGGCAGGCCGACGACGCGGGTGATCTCGTCGGCCACGTCCTGCGCGTCCGCGTCCTGCGGGACGAGCGCGGCCAGGCGGTCGCCGATGGTGGCGCGCAGCTCGCCGTAGTGGTGGTCGTAGGCGGCGGCGCGGGCGGTGTCGGCCGGGCGGCCCGCGTTCGCGAAGTGGTTGGTGCCCGAGGTGAACGCGCCGGGCACGACGATGGTGGTGCCGACGCCGAAGCGGATCAGCTCGGCCGCGCAGCTCTCGGCGAGCGCGTCCATCCCGGCCTTCGCGGCGAAGTACGGGGCGAGGAACGGCGGGTGGCCGCCGCGCGTGGAGGACGAGGCGACCCAGACGAGGTGGCCCGAGCGCTGCCGACGCAGCACCGGCAGCGCGGCGCGGTTGACCCGCTGTGTCGAGACGACGTTGACGTCGTAGA
Source organism: Actinosynnema sp. (assembly GCF_052038725.1). Classification (NCBI taxonomy): domain Bacteria; kingdom Bacillati; phylum Actinomycetota; class Actinomycetes; order Pseudonocardiales; family Pseudonocardiaceae; genus Actinosynnema; species Actinosynnema sp. Next base: position 46 of record NZ_JBQGCX010001402.1, on the reverse strand, counting down.
GCTCGGCGACCTGCTCGGGCGTGAACGCCTCGGTGGGTCCGAGCAC
>NZ_JBQGCX010001401.1:0-3228 GCF_052038725.1 Actinosynnema sp. | reverse complement strand
GGAAAGAGGGACGCGGGTGGCTCTGCTGCGGGCTCGCTGCGCTCGCCCCGCAGCCCGCGCAGCGGTCGAGTGAGTGGGTCGTTAGTGCGGTCGGCTTGCGGCTTGTGAGTGTGGGTGCGTCTGCTGGGCGGTGCGTCTGCTGGGCGGTGCGCCTGGTGGGCTGTGCGCCTGGTGGTGTTGAGGGTCGGTTTGGTTTGTTAGGGTTGGGTGTCTGACCGGTGCGTTGCCGGGGGTGGTCGGGGTGCTTGCTGCCCGGTCGGGGCTGGAAACCTCGGGCGTGTTCGCGGTGGAGGCACTCCATTCTTGCTCGGTTCAGCCCTGTTCTTCGTCTGCCTGAGGGCAGGAGGAACTGGTGGGTTCTCGCGGTTGTTTCCCTGACGCAGTTGCTGGTCGTCCTTGACGGGACCATCGTCAACGTCGCGCTTCCCAGTGCTCAGGTTGAGCTCGGCATGTCGGACAGCGCGCGGCAGTGGGTGGTCACGGCCTATGCGCTTGCCTTTGGGGCCTTGTTGTTGCTCGGTGGGCGGATCGCGGACTTCTGGGGGCGGCGGCGGGCCTTTTTGCTTGGGCTTGCGCTGTTCGGCGTGGTGTCGGTGTGGGGTGGGGTTGCCGGGAGTGGCGCCGAGTTGCTCGCGGCTCGGGGGTTGCAGGGGGTTGCCGCCGCGTTGATGGCGCCTGCGGCTTTGGCGATCGTCACCGTCACGTTTCCCTCCGGGCGCGAGCGCAACGTCGCCTTCGCCGTCTTCGGCGGGATTTCCGGTGCTGGGGCGGCCATCGGGCTGCTGCTCGGGGGTGTGCTGACCGAGTACCTGTCGTGGCGGTGGTGCCTGCTGGTGAACGTGCCGTTCGTGGTGGTCGGGGTGGTCGCCGGCGGGCTGCTGCTCTCCGAGTCGCGCGCTGACGGGGATCGGCGGTACGACGTGCTCGGGGCGGTCGCCGTCAGCGGGGGGCTCGGGGCGCTCGTGTACGGGCTCACGCTCGCGGAGGAGTCCCTGGTGTCCGCAGCCGCCTTGGGGTTCGTGGTGCTCGGGGTGCTGCTGCTGGGGGCGTTCGTGGTCGTGGAGGCGCGGTCCGCGCATCCGCTGCTGCCGCTGCGGGTGTTCGCCGACCGGGTTCGGGTCGCGGCGTTCCTCGTCCAGGGGATCACGGGGGCGGTGATGATCGGGGCGATGCTGTACCTGACGTTCCACCTGCAGGGAGTGCTGGGGCTCTCCCAGCTGCTCGCCGGGCTCGGCACGTTGCCGATCACCGCGAGCATCACGCTCACCGTGCCGTTCGCCACCCGGATGCTGGAGCGGGTCGGGCCTCGGGCCCAGCTCGTGCTCGGGCCGGTGCTCGCGGCCTGCGGGGTGGGGTACCTGGGGCTGATCACGGCTGACGGCGGGTACTGGGCGCAGGTGCTGCCCGGACTGGTGCTGTTCGGGGCGGGCATGGGGTTCACGTTCGTGCCGCTGCAGAACCTCGCGCTGCTCGGGGTCGAGGCTCGGGACGCCGGGGCCGCCGCGGCCACCGCCACCGCCGCCAACCAGGTCGGCGGGTCGGTGGGGCTCGCGGTGGTGACGGCCATCTACTCGGGCGTGGTGGCTCGGGCCGAGGGGCCCGGAGTCGTCGAGCGGGTGGTGTCGGGGTACTCGGCGGTGTTCGCCAGTGCCGCCGTGCTGCTGTGCGTCGCTGCCGCGGTGGCCTTCACGCTGATCGGCAAGGGGACCGCGCTGCGGACCGGCGTCGAGAGCGCGCCCGCGGTGCACCTGGGGTGAGCGCGGGGTGGAGGGGCGACCGGGGCCGCCCCCCGCGTTCGGCTAGCCGCCCACGCGCGGGGTTGGCATCACCGTGGTCACGACCGTGCGCTCCCAGCCCGTGTCCGCCCAGAAGCTGATTCCCGGCACCTCGCCCAGGCCGCAGCCCCGTGCCAGGGCGCGCAGCACGGCGGGGACCCTGCGCGCGGTGTGGCCGTGGACCAGGACGTCCACCCACGGGGCGTCCACCAGGGCCTGCTCGGCTTCGCCGCCCACCACCACGTGGCAGCGGGGGAACAGGCGCTTCACCTCGCGGGCCAGTTCCACCTCCGTGCCGTCCGCCGCCAGCGCCACCGCGAACGGGGCGTCGAGGGTGGTCAGGAGGGCCGAGCGGTCGTTCCGGTGGAACTCGAACGCCGGGACCGACCGCTGGTCGGCCGGTTCGGCGCACTCGTCCAGCTCGACCAGGTGCACTCGTCTCGGCATGGCGGAATCTCCGTCCTCAATGGACACTGGTGGGCGCTTCCGCGTCCCGGTGGGCGCGGGTGATCCGGTCGCGAGGGGCCGCTCGCGGGGAAGGGGGTGCCCGGTGATCGGGACCACGGTGGAGGCGACCGGGCTGGACGCGGGGGAGTTGGGGGCGGTGCTCGCGGAGGCGTTGCACGACAGCCCGCTGGCCGAGCACTACGAGCCCGACGGTGAGCGGCGGCGGGAGGTGCTGGAGCTCAAGTTCGGGGCCGTGGTCGCGGACTGGTTGACCGAGCCGCCGCTGCCCGCGGTCCGGGCCTGGTTGACGCCGTGCCGGTCGGCCGCCGCCGTGTGGACGCACGCCGACTACCGGCCCGAGCCCGTTGAGGAGTTGGAGACCGCGCGGTGGGTGGCCGACCAGATCGGGCCGTTCGGGGCCGCGCGGTACGAGCGGGCCGTGGCGTTGGCCGAGGAGCGTGAGCCCGACCTGCCGCACCACCGGTTGCGGGCGCTGGCCACTGTGCCGCACCGGCGCCGCAGCGGGCTGGCCTCGGTGGTGCTGGAGCCGGGGCTGCGGTGGTGCGACGAGGGGGGCACGCCCGCCTACCTGTGGACCGCGGGTGACGAGGTGCTGCCGTTCTACCGGGTGCACGGGTTCGACGTGCTGTGGACGCAGCCGGTGGCGGGCGGGTTGCGGTTGCACGGGTTGTGGCGGGACCCGGTGGTGGACGGGGTGCGCATTCCGCGCAGTCGTGGGCGCAGCCCGCAGAGCTGAGCGCCGGGGGGAGGGGGTGCGGCCTGCGGTGCGGGCGGTCATCCGGTCACCAGGTCACCGGTAGGCGCACCACTCGGCGCACCAGCAGGTCGCGGCGCCAGTCCAGCACCTCCTCCGCCGCCAGGCGCACGGTCGGCACGCGGTGCAGCAGGGCGGTCAGGGCCACCTCGAGGAGTTCGGCCACGACGCCGGGGCCCAGGCAGTGGTGCCGGGTCGGGGCGGGGCCCGCCTCGCGGCGGAAGTCCAGGG
>NZ_JBQGCX010001400.1:0-6684 GCF_052038725.1 Actinosynnema sp. | reverse complement strand
CTGTCGCTGAGCAGGATCTCGCCGCCCTTGGCCTCCAGCACCAGCACGCCGCGCTCGCCGATCAGCAGGAAGTCGATCTCGCAGACGCGCTGCCGCTCGTGCTCCGGGAGGTTGATGCTGTGCAGGGCGTAGCGCCAGCCGGGCGCTTCCAGTCCCGCCAGCTCCGCGAAGATCTTCTTCTCCGCCTCGCTGGCGTCCGGGTTGACGGTGTCCGGGATCATCTCCACGGCTGCCGCCCCGGTCCGCGGCCGCCGCCCCGTGCGTCCCGCGCGTTCGTGTGCTTCAGCGGACTTCCCCCTAGCCGTGGTCGTTTCACGCGAACGATCCATCGCTCAGGAATGGCTCGTGGTTACACCACGGCGGCGTGAGCGCTGGTCTGTTTGTTCGCGGCGTGTTCGCACCCGATCAGAGCATAATTCGGCCGCCGCTTGACCCTACTTTTGCGGGTTGTCGCCGAGTCGCTGACATGCATTGTCAACTAATATTTTTCACGTTTGGTGAAGGGGCTACTGTTACACGCCTGAACGGGTGAATTCGACTGCGGTGCAGGTCAAGGGGCTGTGTGAGGTGGATCTGCGTGCCCGTCGGCGCAGATCCTGCTCGTGGGGTGTTCGTGTGCTGGATGCGCATGCGAAGTCCGTGAAAGCGTGCACGGTGTGCATCCGCCATGTGGCGGTTCGGTCACTTTCAGTGAATCGCTTCTGATCAAAGTGGGCTAGGGTGCAAGGTCTAGTGAACTGATCCGTACAGCGCAGTCCCGGTCATAGGGAAAACTGATGCCGGTCGAGCGGTAGAGGGCTTTGGTCCTCTTGGGCCCGCTTCGGCGCGGGAGCGCGCGTCGTGGCGGGTGGTGCTCGCGAAGCGCCGGTAGACGGCTTCCGGGGCGGAGGGCCGGCGGGCCGCCAGGGCTGCCCGGTTGCCGACGTCGTAGCGGTCGAAGAGGTGTGGGAGGTGGGGTTCCACGTCGAAGGCTTGAGGGTGCGGCAGCCTGGAAGCGTGCACACCAGGCAAAAAGGGCATAACGCACGGTGATCTCCCGAAACGGAGAGTGTTTCGCGTTGGACTAGGCTCGCTCCGTGCCGATGTTCAGCAAGGTCCTCTCCCTGGTGCCCGCCCCGCTTCGGACCTTGGTCTTCCGGCACAGGGAGCTGCTGAAGTTCCTCGTCGTCGGCGCCACCTGCTTCCTGGTCACCACGGGGGTCAACTACGGCCTCAAGTTCACCGTCCTCACCGGCAAGCCGGTGACCGCGCTGGTGATCGCCACGATCGTCGCGACGATCGTCTCCTACGTCCTCAACCGCGAGTGGTCCTTCAACACCAGGGGCGGGCGGGAGCGGCACCACGAGGCGGCGTTGTTCTTCCTCATCAGCGCCGTCGGCATCGGGCTCAACTCGTTGCCGCTCGTGGTGTCCCGCTACGTCTTCGGGTTGCGCGTGCCCGAGGTGGGCCTGCTCGTGCAGGAGGCGGCGGACTTCCTCAGCGGCATGGTCCTCGGCACGCTGGTCGCGATGGTGTTCCGGTGGTGGGCGTTCCGCCGCTGGGTGTTCCCGCAGCGGGACGGGAGCGCCAACCGCCCGGCGCGCAGGCGCGTTCGCGGGCGCGCGCGCTCCCGGTCGCACCTCGACCGGGCGGCCTGAGCGGAGCGCGTGGTCGGGCGCCGGGGGTTCCCGGCGCCGCGGATCACCACGGGGTCAGCTCAGGGTCAGCTCGGCACTACCACCCGGTCGGCCAGGTCCCCCGGCAGCTCCAGCTTCGCCGCGAGCTCCGGGTCGAGCGGCTGCACGACCTCCCGCAGCGCGGGGAACAGCCGCAGGCAGTCCGCGGCGGCGCGGCGCATCAGCTCGTCCACCACCTCGGGGTTGTCGTCCCACAGCTCCTGGAACTCGTCCTCGTCGTCCGCCGCGGCGACGTCCTTGCGGAACGTCCTGGCCGCGCGCGACTCGACGGCGGCGAAGTCCTCGCCCGTCCAGTCCAGCTCCAGCGCCGAGGTGGCCTCGTCGACCACCGCGAGCAGCCGCCGCACGGTCGCCTGCGACAGGTCGCCCTGCGCCAGCACGGCCCCGACCACGGCCAGCGCGGGCGGCGTGGCGGACCAGACCGTGCCCTGGTGCACGACGGCCGAGGACAGGTGGTCCAGCGCCGCGCGGATGTCCCCGCCGTCCACCAGGGCACGCAGGTGCTCGGGCGTGTCGGAGGCGCTCCCGTACGCGTGGAACAGGGTGGACCAGGGGGTTTCGGCGATGAACGCGTGGATCGCGTCCGGTTCGGGCAGTCTCACCTCCGCAGTGTCGCACCGGGCCGGGCGGCGGCGATCTCAGGGGTTGGGCACCGCAGGTGATCATCCGGGTGCGGTCCGAGCCCGGAGGAGCGGCGGGGCGGGCACCCGCCGACTACGGCGTTCGGAGGCGTGACAGGGGGCCGGTCCGGGGCGACCATGTGCACTCGGGGTGCGCTCGGGGAGGGGCTGCGCTGATGACGGGTGACGACCGGGTTCCCTTACCGGGCAGGCAGCGCGTGCTCGCGCTGGTCCGAGAGTTCCAGACCAGACCGGAGGCGCGCGGCGCGCCCACGTCCCGCCGCACGCCCGTCCTGATCCTCACCGGGCCCAGGGGCTGCGGCAAGACCGCGCTGCTGGACGAGCTGGCCCACCGGATGACCGACCTCGTGCCGCACGCCCGCGTCGACTGCGCCAAGCTCGACCCCGACGCCCCCTGGGAGGTCCTCACCTACCTGGCGTTCGAGCTCAACCGCACCGCCGCGGGCTACCGGGCCATCCCGTTCCCCCGGTTCTTCACCGCGCGGGCCGTCGTCGCGGCGAGCTTCCGGGGCGGCGACGCCAAGAACCCCGCCGACCAGCGCGCCCGCGTCCGCGAGGTGCTGGAGCAGTACCGCAGCGTCGACCGGCTCAAGGACTTCCTGGCCAACCGGGCCGCCGAGGTCAGCGAGCTGCTGCCGGTGGTCGGCGGCCTGCCCGGCGTCGCGGGCGCGGTCCGCTACGCGCCCGCGCTCGTGCTGCGCGGCCTGGTGTCCCGCCCGCTGGGCAGGCGCGCCCTGCTCGGCTCCGGTGTGGACTGGTTCGGCTCCGGCGACCGCGCCTACGCCGAGCTGGCCCGCGTGCACCGCCTCACCCGCCCCGACGCCGACCCGGAGGACAAGCGCGAGGCCGCCGAGTGGATGTGGCGGGCGTTCCTGGCCGACCTGCGGGCCGCGTTCGGCTCCGGCGCCGCCTTCGGCCGGGGCACCGACGCCCGCTCCTGGTCGCTGGACTGCGCGCTGCTGCTGGACGACCTGGACGGCGAGGCGGGCCGCGCCCTCTACAGCGCGCTGGTCGCCGCGCGCGGCTCCGACGCCGACCCGCTGCTCGTGGTGGCCACCGGCGGCGCGGAGCTGGTCGAGGACGTGGCGGGCGAGGACGCCGCGGTGGCCGCCGAGGACGGCGGGCCCGAGGAGTGGATCGCGCGCGGCGCGCCCGACGCGCACCCGGTGGCGCTGCGCGACCTCACCGCCGACGAGGTCACCGAGCTGATCGCCGACCGGGCCCCCGCCTGGCCCGGTTCGCGCCGCGTCATCGCCTCGGCGGTGCACCGGTTCACCGCGGGCCACCCGGCCGCCACCGCCCTGCTGGTCACCGCGATCGCCGACGCGGGCCCCGCCGCGACGACCCTCGCCGCCGTGCTCGGCAGGCGCTGGCGCCCCGCCGCCGACGAGCCCGACCGCACCAGGACCACCGTCGCGCCGCGGCTGGTGCGCGAGTTCACCACCGACCGGGACGACCTGCCGCTGCTGGAGCTGTGCGCCGCCGCCCGCGACGCCGAGCAGGCGGTCCGGCTCGCCGACAGCGGCCTCGCCCCCACCCCGCCCGGCCGCGACCCGGTGCCCGACCGGCTGCGCGCCCCCGGACCGGACGGCCGCCCGGTGCTGCTGCCCGCCCTGCGCCACGCCCTGCTGCTGCGCCTGGCCGCCGACCCGGAGCGCTGGCGGGCCGCGCACACCTGGTTGCGGGACAACGGCGATCCCGACGACCGGCTGCACCACGCCCTCGCGCTGCGCGACGTGCCCGCCGTCGTCGACCGCCTCACCGCGCTCGCCGACGACCCCGAGCGCTGGCTGGCCGCCCTGCGCGCCGCCACGACCGCCCCCAACGACCTGCCCGACGCGCTCGTCGTCCCGGCCAGGCTGCTCGCCGAGCTGGGCCTGCCGCACCGGGGCGGCGCCCGCGCCACGACCGCCCGGCTCGTCGTCGCCCTCTGGCTGGCCGAGGACCCGCTCTCCCGAGGCGACCGGGCCGACCTGCTCACCGGGGCCGCCGCCGACCTGGACGAGCTGCGCCGCGAGCAGCGCGGCAACGCCGAACCGCTGCGCAGGGCCGCCTCGGCGCTGCGCTCGCGCGGCGGTGAGCGGCCGGGGGAGGCCGGGCGCTGGCGCGAACCCGCCGAGGAACCGGTCGACTTCACCCCGCCGCTGCCCGCCGGGGCCCGCACCCGCTCCAGGGTCCGCGCGCTCGCGCTGGCCGCCGTGCTGGCCGTCGCCGCGACGGCGGTCGTGGGCTACTCGTGGGAGCTGCTCACCCGCTGCGCCGAGGGCGTGCACGAGCGCGGCGGCGAGTGCGTGGGCGTCACGGACGGCTCCTACGCGTTCGACCCGGCCGCCGAGGGCGTCTCGGCCGCCATCCTGGCCGAGAACGAGCGGGTCGCCGACCTGCCCCACGTCACCCTCGTGGTGCTGACCCCGCTGACGCCCCACGCGGGCGGCAGCGTCACCGACCGGCGGGTGCGCGCGCAGCTCGCGGGCGCGCACGTCGCCCAGCTCGCCGCCAACGGGGGCGACCGGCTGCCCAAGGTGCGGCTGCTGCTCGCCAACCCCGGCAGCCGCCAGCAGGAGTGGCGCCCGGTGGTCGAGCAGCTCACCGCCCTGATCGAGCCCGAGCGGATCGTCGGCGTGGTCGGCGTCGGCCTGAGCACCACCGCCGCCCACGACACCGCGCTCGCGCTGGCCGCCGCCGGACTGCCCATGATCGGGACCGTCGTCACCGCCACCGGCTTCGCCACCGACGCGGACGGCAAGCGCGTCAAGGGCTTCGTCCGGGTCAACAGCACCACCGGCGACCAGATCGGCGTGCTGTCCCAGCACCTCGCGCAGACCGACGTCCGCGAGGCCGTCCTGGTCTACGACAACAGCGAGAGCGACCTCTACACCGCCACCCTGCACCGCGAGTTCGAGCAGATCGCCGCCGCCACCGGCAGGCCCGCCATCACCGTCCAGGGCCAGTTCGACGTGGAGGGGTCGCTGGACGTCCAGTTCCGGGAGATCATGCGCGACCTGTGCGGCGACGGCGCGCCCGACACCGTCCTGTACGCCGGGCGCGCGGTCCTGCTCGACGACCTGATCGAGAGCCTGCGCGGCCGGGACTGCGTGCGCGACCGGCTGATCACCCTCGTCACCGGCTCGGACGCCGCGCTGCTGCGCACCAGGCCCGAGCTGCGGCCCGGCGCGCGGGACGCGTCGCTGCGCATCCTCTACACCCCGCACGTCGACCCGGACGCGGCGCGGCAGGCCGGGATCGCCGAGTTCGACGCGCTGGTCGCCCAGGTCGAGCGGCTCGGACTCGACCCGCTCGACCTGGCGGACGGGTGGGGCGTGATGATGCACGACGCGGTGCTGACCGCGCGCGAGTCGATCAGCCGGGTGAGCCGGGGGATGAACGCCGCGGCGGGGGAGCTGCCGTCCCGGCAGGACGTGCGGGCCGACCTGGAGCGGTTCGACCGCGAGCGCAACCGGGTGCTCGGCGCGGGCGGGGCGTTCACCATCGACGCGGGGACCGGGAACGCGGTGGGGCGGCGGCTGCCGGTGATGGAGGTCGGGCCGGACGGGAGCTTCTCGGTCAAGGCGATCGTCGACGTGCCGCGCTGAGCCGGGGCGCGCGGGGCTCGCACCGCCCGCGACCGCCCCGTCACGCAGCGCGAGTTCCCGCGTTCGCCACCTTCGCCCAGTTCAGCGGCACGTAGGGTGCCAAGATGCCGATCACGTTCGACACCACCGGCCTGGAGCAGCGCGACACCGCGGTGTGGGTCGACCCCGCCACCGGCGCCGTCGTCACGCTCGACTACTTCGACCTGCCGCCCGACCTGCCCGCCGCGCTGGAGGACGTGGACCTGCTGCGCCACCGGCTCGCCGGGTTCACCGCCGAGGCGGGCTGCCTGATCGAGGCCGAGGTCGTGCGGCTCGACGGCGTGCCCGCCCTCTACCAGCTGCTCAAGGTGCCCTTCCCGAACCGGCCCTCCGGGCAGGTGTTCCTGGCCTCCTACACCGTGCCCAGGGCCGGGTGCAGCGCCGTGCTGAAGATCCAGTCCCCGGAGCTGGGCACGACCGGGATGCGCGAGGCGGTGCTCGTGGCGCGCCTGGGCCACGAGAACTGGGTCGTCCCGCACCCGTACGCGCCCGAGCTCAAGGGTGTGCTGCCCTACCACCTCGGCGACGCGGCCGAGCACGACCCGCAGTTCCCCGACCACCCGCTCACCAGGGCGCGGGCGTGGGCGCGGCACGTGGCGCTCACCGGCCGGGTCGACCCCCGGTTCGCCGCGCTGCCGCCGTTCCAGCCGCGGGGCTGACCCCGCTCGGGCGGCGGGGGACCCCCGGCCCCGCCGCCGGGGAAGGCCTCACACCGCCTGGTAGGCGGCCGTCCAG
>NZ_JBQGCX010001399.1:0-4695 GCF_052038725.1 Actinosynnema sp. | reverse complement strand
GACGTGCTGCTGCGCGGGCAGGGCGAGCTGGAGCAGCTCCTGGTGTCCCTGCCGCGCGCCGTCGAGGTCGGGCAGTCGGTGTACTCCGGCGGCGCCGTCTCCCTCGGCCTCGCGCTCACCTTCTTCGAGCCGCCGCCGTGCACCCAGGGCTACGAGGCGACCGCGCGGCGTGGCGCGCTCGACACCGGACCCGCCGCCTTCAACGCGGACGCCGCCTGCGCCCTGCCGAGGTGAGCGCGCCGGTGGAGGGCAACCCTTCGGCGGTGTGAGATTGCTCCAACCGTCGCAACCGGTTACGCCTGTCGGAATTGTCGGCCTGGTCAACCATGATGATCACATGACCTACGAACCGTTCCCCGGCGGCGAAGGCGCCGTTGTGGGAATCGAATCCCTCACCCTGGACGGCGCCAGGCACTACTTCGCCTTCAACTACCCCTCCGACTCCGTGCTGTCCCCGCTGATCGACGACGCGGCGGCCATGGCCGAGTTCGCGGCCGAGCACTTCACCCAGACCGACGGCGAGCACGACGCCGCCTACTGGGCCGAGCTGGTCGAGATCGCCGACGAGGAGTCGGGGCTCGCCGAGTTCGAGAACACGTTCTTCGAGAGCGAGGAGCTGGAGCGCGGCGAGACCACCTACCACCTGCGCTACCTGCTCGGCGCGGCCTGCGCGTGGGACAGCGCGATCCTGAAGGACGCCGAGGTGCTCGCCGCGCTCGACCGGCTCGGGCTCGGGCACGAGTGGGACGACCTCGACAAGTGCACCGAGCTCGACGGCGCCGACGCCGAGTACGTGGTGGAGCGCTACTTCGAGCACATCGGCGAGCTGCTGGAGAGCAGCTGGCGCACGGCCTTCGCCCCGCTGTTCGACCGCTGACGGCGGGCTGACCCGCGTCGGGGGCGCGGAGCGGTCGCGGGGAGGGGGCCGGGAACGGGTTGGCCGGTCGCGCAGGTACCGGCCAACCGCTCCCACGACGCCCCTCCGAACCCGGACCGCCCCGGTTCCGCTCCGCTCGCGCCGTGCGCCGGGGGCCCGCAAAACCGTTTGGCCGCAAGCGATCCCCCTGCTAGCTTCGCGCCCATGCCGCTGCCCGCCGCCGACACCGAGGCCCGGTTCGCCGCGCTCACCCCGGAGGAGCTGCTGCCCGGCGTCGCCGAGCTCGCGCGGCGCCTGGGGCTGACCGCCGCCCCCGAGCGCTTCGCCTCCGGGTCGCTCCCGGTCTACTCGGTCGGCCACGACCACGTGCTCAAGCTCTTCCCCGCGCTGCACCTCTCGGAGGTCGCCGCGGAGCGGGACGTCCTGGCCGCCGTGCACGGCAGGCTCCCGGCGCCCACGCCCGAACTCCTCGGCTCCGGGGAGTTCCAGGGCTGGGGGTACGTCCACATGGGACGGTTGCACGGCGACGAGGTCCACCTGCGGTGGCCCCTGCTGGGCGCCGCCGAGCGGGCCGACCTCGCCCACCGGGTCGGCGAGTGCCTCGCCGCGCTGCACGAGATCCCCTCGCCGGTCGCCGAACCCGCCGACTGGGCCGCGTTCACCGCGCGGCAGCGCGCGGGCTGCGTCGAGCGGCAGCGGGCGCGCGGGCTCGCGGAGCGGTGGGTCGAGCAGATCCCCGACTTCCTCGACTCCGTCGACCTCGGCGCGGAGCCGCGGGTCCTCGCGCACACCGAGGTCATGGGCGCCCACCTGCTCACGAGCGGCGGCAGGCTCACCGGGCTGTTCGACTTCGAGCCCGCCATGCCCGCCGCGCGCGAGTACGAGTTCGTCGCCACCGGCGTCTTCCTCACGCGCGGCGACCGGGCCGCCAACCGGGCGCTGCTCGCCGGGTACGGGCGCGAGGTCGACCCGCGCCGCGTCATGGCCTACACCCTGCTGCACGCGTACTCGAACCTGCCCTGGTACCTCAGGGAGGCGCCGAGCCGCGCCACCACGTTCGACGGCCTGGCGCAGGACTGGTTCGGCGGCTGACCGTCAGCCGAGCGCCTCGACGTAGGCCCACGCCCCGTCGACCCGGCGGAACGCGCTCCGCTCGTGCAGCTCCTCCCGGCCGCCCGACCAGCGGTAGTGCGCCCGGAACTCCACCTCGCCCTCGGCGTCCAGCACGCCCCCGCCGGTCCACGACAGCACCTCCAGGTGCAGCCACCTCTGCCCCGGCTCCAGCTCCAGCGCCTCCGGTCGGGTGTCCGGGTGCCAGGTGCGCAGCAGGTAGTCGGTGTCGCCCACCGCGAACGCGCAGTAGCGCGAGCGCATCAGCGCCACTGCCGTCGGCGCGCGCTCGCCGCCGTGGTAGCGGGCGCAGCACTCGTCGTACGGGGAACCGGAACCGCAGGGGCAGCGCATGGGCACAGTAAAGCGGCCACCCTCCCCGGCTGGCGCGCTGGGGAGGGTGGCGGACTGGGGAAGCGCGCGGGTCAGGCGCAGGCCGTTCCGTTCAGCACGGGAGACGTGAACGGGGGCGTGCCGCCGCTGAAGCTCGCCGAGTAACCGGTGGTCGCGGTTCCACCGGTGGCGATCCCGCCGTTCCAGGACGCGCTGGTGACCCGGACCTGGTCGCCCAGGTCGGTCCACGTCCCGCTCCAGCCCTGGGAGACGGCCACGCCGGGTGCGGAGAACTCCAAGGTCCAGCTCTGGAGCGCCGGACCCCGGTTCTCGATCACCACCTCGCCGGTGTAGCCGCCCGACCACGAGCTGACCACCCGGTGCCGCACCACGCAGGCCGCGCCGTTCGGCGGGGGCGTGGTGGTGGTCGTGGTGACGCGCGTGGTCGTGGTGGTCGTCGTTGTCGTCGTCGGGACGGGGCCCGCGGCCACCGCCATGTCGTACGCGCGCTGCGGCACGAACTGGCCCGCGCCCGCGATGCAGCCGTCCGCCTCGCCGGGGATCTTCACCCACAGGAAGGCGTCGATCTGCGAGTCGCCGGTGTTCCTGGTGCTCGGGGTGCCGATCGCGCGGCCGGGCGGGTCGCACCACTCGCTGCCGAGCGGCCCGTTGCCGTTGCGGCTGGTGTCGACGACGGCCTTGAGCCTGCCGTCGCCGAGCGCGTTCAGGGTGGCCTTGGCGAACGCCACCTCGTCGGCGGTGCGGCGGTAGTTGGAGACGTTGGTCGCGATGCCGTCCGCGCTGGTGGAGACCTCCGCCGCGCGCAGCCGGTTCGCGGCCTCGGCCGGGGTCAGCCAGGCCGAGTGGCCGATGTCGAAGTACACCTTCGCCTGGCCCGACGCGGCCTTGAGCGCCTTGCCCGCGTAGGCCATCGACGCGCGGGTCTCGGCCTGCTGGGACGCGCTCTGGCAGGTGCTCATGATCGGGAGGACGTCGGGTTCGAGGATGATCGCGGCCGGGCGGCCCGCGAGTCCCGCCGCGAACTGGTCGACCCACTGCCGGTAGGCGCTGTGCGAGGGCGCGCCGCCGCCGCTCGCGCCGCCGCAGTCGCGGTTGGGGATGTTGTAGACCACCAGGATCGGGGTCTTGCCCGCCGACGCCGCCGCCGAGGTGTGGGCGTCCACCTCGGAGCGGATCGTGGACGTGTTGGTCGTGGTGAACCACCTCGCCTGGGGGACCGAGGCGACGCGGTCGCGGATGACGGCGGCCCTGCTGTCGTTCGGGTTCGCCGCCACCCACCTGGCCGCGCTGGTCGCCGGGTCGGAGTAGAACTCCGAGTCCGCCGCCACCGCCGCGGGGGAAGCCGTCCCCGTGGCGAGGGCGGTGGCCGCGGCGACCAGCGCGCTGGACAGCGCTCCCGCTGCCACCTTCCCGCGACGGGACTTCGACGGCGTGGCGCCGTTGCCGCGCGCCGTGGTCGTTGATCGCATGGTGTGGTTCCTCTTCGCAGCGTCGTTGCTGGGACGGGGTTGTCACTCAGGGGCTGGGAGCGCTCCCAGGTGGCCGGGACTGTAACCGCCGGGAAACGGCGTCGAAAAGGGTGCGGGAGTGGTCTTGCCTGGGGGAGGTGGGGTGGAATCGCTCACCCTGCGTCGAGAAGGCGGGGTTTTGGGACGGGCGGACGGGGAGATCGGGCTGGAATCGCTCACCGGCGGTGACCGGCGGGCGGGCGTTCCTGGGGGTGGTGGGGCCGTTCCGGGTGGGACCCCGCGCGCGTGCGGGTGGCAAGTGAAATCGGTGGCGCTTTTCCGTCGAATTGCGTCGAACGCGGCACCGTTTCCTGGTGCTGACGGGTGAACGTTCGCCAACAGAGGTCGGGTTCACGGGAGTGAACGCCGCTTTTGCGAGGTTCCGGGGGCCGGTCGGCGCGGTTCCTGGTCACCGGTCGGGCCCGCGGCCCGCGCGCTCGCGGCGCTCGGCGTTCGGCTCAGCGCGCGACGCCGACCGGTGCACCGGCCGGTGGACTGCGGGCGAAGTCAGTCAAGGCTTTGTGGTCGAACCCTCTTTTCAGGCTGTTTCGATGCCGTTACAGTCCGAACCTGGGAGCGCTCCCAGAGGCGCTCCGCCCCTCGCAGCCCCGGAGGAACCGCCATGCGACGACGCATGAACGGCCACCCGCGCGGGACCCGGCCCATCCAGGCCGAGCCACCGACGCGACCGCCGAACCACCCCGCGCCGACGGCGGACTCCGGACGGTGAACTTCGGCACGGGCCGTTCTGCGCGCCCAGGCGACCCGTGCCGACCCCCACCTCCCGCCCAGCGGACCACCCCCGGACGAGCGGGCGGTCCGCCAGGGCGGTGAACCGCGCGCTCG
>NZ_JBQGCX010001398.1:0-4442 GCF_052038725.1 Actinosynnema sp. | reverse complement strand
TCCGGCTCGTCCCCGCCCTCCTCGCCCGCGCCGAGGACCTGACCTGCGACTACCTCGGGTTCGACGCCCCCGACCGGGTCCGCGAGGTCGGCACCGGCAAGCGCGTCGCGCTCGGCTTCCCCGCCTGGGCGCTGGCCAACGACCCGGACAACGGGCACCACGCGCTCGACCTGGTCAAGGACGTCGAGCGGCTCGGCGCGCTGGCCCGCTCGCGCGCCGAGGCCGCCAAGACCGGGTTCCTCGCGCTCGGCGAGCGGCTCGCCCGGTCCGCGCCGCACTTCCTGCCCACCCTGTACGAGGAGGCCGGGCGCGCGTTCCTGGCGCACGGCAGCACCAGCTACGCGGGCGCCATGTTCGGCAGGGCCAGGCAGGCCGAGGAGGTGCACGACCTCCCGCTGGACGTCGAGCGGCTGCGCGAGGTGTTCCTGGAGTTCGCGTTCGCGGGCGCGCTGACCGTGAAGGCGCTGACCTCGTTCACCAAGTCCCTGCAGGGCAGGCTCGACCCGGTCGAGGCCTACGAGCTGGTGCTGCACCTGTGCGTGCGGCGCTGCGCGGGCGGGTTGGCCCCGCACAACTCCATGCCGGACGACCTGCGCAGGCTCGCCACCGCCGCCGGGCTCGACCCGGACGCCGAGGACGAGCGGCAGCTCACCCGCCTGCTCGACCTGCGCGGCGTCTCCCGCGCGGGCGGCAAGTTCTGGAAGCGCTACCGCCCGGCCCTGCTGCGGCTGTCCGCGAAGGACCCGGCGCTCGCGCCCCGGCTGCTGGAGCTCGTCCCGGACGACCGCGACGACCTGGACGACTGGCTCGACCTGCTGGAGGCGTGCGGGGCGACCGCGCACCTGGTCGACGGCACCGGGACGGTCGGCGCGGCGGCCTGGCTGACGTCGGTGGTCCAGCTGCGCGACCTCTCCTGGGGCGGCGACACCCCGCGCTCCGAGCGCCTGCTGGAGCTGGTCGCCCGCCTCGCGCCCCGGCTGACCGCCGACGCCGTCCCGGTCCGCTTCCCGCACACCTGGCGGCAGGGCGAGCTCGACCTGCTCGACCTGCTGCTCGTCCTGGACGTCCCGTTCGAGCTGACCGAGGAGACGGGGGAGCGGCGCAACTTCGCCGTCGACTCCTGGCTCGCCGACGAGCTGCCCGGCCGCCGCGACCTGGTCGCCCTCGCCACCTCCGACCGCACCAGGGCCCACCTGGGCTCCGGGCTGGTCCAGCACCTGGTCAACGCGGGCTCCTCGGGCCTGGCCAACCCGGCGGCGGTGCGCGCGGCGATGGCCGTGCCGGGGCTGCGCTCCGCGCTGTCGGCGTGGCTGGCCGTGCGCGTCACCGCGCTCGGCGCCACCGGTCTGCCCGACCTGGAGCGGCACCTGGCCGAACTGGGGCCGCTGGGCGTGCCCGAGGCGTTCGCCGTGCTGCCCGAGGCCGCCGAGACCATCGCGGACGCCGACGTCGCCACCCTGCTCGCCTCGGTGCTGCGCACCGGCCTGCTGGACGAGCTGGGCTGGCCCGCGCTGGACCGCGCGGCCGGGCTGCTCGGCGCGGAGGCCGAGATCGCGGGCGAGGGCTGGCCCGCGCTGGTGCTGCGCGCGGGCGAGGAGTTCGCCGTGGCCGGGCCGGACGGGCTGCTCGCGGAGCACCGCTCCCGCGTGCCGCTGGAGCGCAGGCACGACTGGGACTACGCGCCGACCGCCTGGTGGTTCGACGGCCGCCTGCTGGTGCGCTGGCACGCCGACCACGGCGAGGAGCTGGCGTACTGGAGCGACGCGCCGACGGTGCTGTTCGACCCGCTCAGCGGGATCGACCCGTACCGCGACCGCGAGGCCGTCCCGTCCCTCGCGCTGCCCGGCGGGGCCCGCTGCACCGGCGGTCGCGCGGTCAGCCCCGGCGACACCCACGCGCCCTTCCCGCGCCCGGTCCACGGCGACGGCGTCACCCTGTGGGTCGACACCGACGCTGGCTGGCGCGAGGTCGACCCGGCCACCGGCGACCTGGGGCGGTCGAGCCTGCCGACCTTCCTGGAGGAGTTCGGCGCGAAGCGCGAGCTGGACGACTGCCACCTGCGCCCGGTCGCCCCCGGCACGGAGGCGAGCCCGCTCGGCGCGTCCGGAGGGCTGCACGGCTGGCGGGTGCGCGCCGAACCGGACGGGTCCTGGTCGGGCGAGGGCGTTGACGGGCGCGCGGTGCGGCAGCCGAGCGAGGCGGGCGCGCCCTCGGGGCTGCTGGACCTGCCCGGTGGCGCGCGGCTGGTGGTGCGCGCCGAGTACGAGACGATCGAGCTGCGCGACACCTCGGGCGCGCTGCTGGCGAACTTCGACGTGGGCGAGCGCCGCCCGGAGGGCGCCTCGGGCACCCCGCTGGTGCCGCCGGTCGCGTGGTGGCACGCGCTGCGGCCCCGCGACGAGGCCGGTTCCGCCGCGCTGCGGGCGGTCACCGAGGAGGACGCGCGCGAGCTGATCACCGCCGCGCTGGCGACGGCCGAGACCGCGCTGCCCGCCGTCATCGCGGCGGAGGTGGCGCTGCTGCGCGCGAGCGGGGGTGGCACGGGCGCTGGGGGATCAGGCGCAAGGGGATCAAGCGCAGGGGGGTTGAGCGCTGGTGGGTTGAGCGCCGAGGAGTCGGACGCCCTTCCGCCTTCGGCCGCCGGCGCCGGTGCGGGCGCGCAGTCGGGACAGCCGGGACAGTCGGGACAGTCGGGACAGCCGGGCGGAACGTCCTCTTCGGACCCTGCGACCGGTGGTCCGGCCGTTGCCGCCGGCGGTCAAGCCGCTGTGGCCACCGCTCCCGGCGGCCCGTCCGCCGGGCGGTTCACGGCGCTGGCCCACGTGGTCGCCGAGCGCCTGCCCGCGCTGACGCACCCCGAGCTGCTCATCGCCGTGGTCGCCGAGGTCCGCAGGGCGGCGCGCCTGCAGAAGGGCTTCCGGGCGTTCGCGCGGGTCGCCGAGGCGGCCAGGCTGATCGACGAGACCGCGCGCCCCACCACGCCCGAGTCCGCCGCGCTCACCGACGCCGGCATCAACCGGGCGGTCAACTGGTTCGCCTCCCACACCGACGACGACGTGTCCGGGCTGCCGTCCGCGCTGCCCGACCTGATCGCGGCGCTGGTCGCGGCCTCGGCCGACCCGGTGCCCGGACCGCTGCCCGAGGTGTCCTCACCGGACTGGGCCAGGGTGATCCCGCACCTGCGCTCTCTCATGCACCGGGCCGCCTCGCCGTTCACCCCGCCAGGGCAGCGCGCCGCGCTGGCCGAGCTGCTGCGGGTGCTGGCGTCCAGCCCGATCGCGGACGGCTCCGGCCGGTGGCGGTCGGTGGAGCTGGTGCTGCCCGAGCGCGGCCCCGACCCGGAGAACCGGGTGGCACCGACCGACGACGGGTTCGTCGCCCTGTTCGAGGAGAGCTGGCTGGACGTGCCCGGCCGCAGCTTCGAGGGCCTGCAGTTCGGCCGCGACGGGTTCGCGCTGCCCGAGGGCTGGCGGCTCAGCGAGCACTGGCCGCTCGACCCCGGCATCGACCGGGACGCCGTGCCGGTGTTCCTGGACGCGCTGGCCGAGCGCGGTCCCGCGCCGTGGCGGCCGGAGGCGGTCGACCGGCTGGTGGAGCTCACCGGCCTCAGCGGCGCCGAGGCGACCGTGCTGCTGGCCGGGATGCCGGGCGTGGGCGCGTGGGGCGGCAACTACCTGGGCACCGCGCTGCGCAAGGAGCTGGGCCTGTCCCGCGACGCCGCGCTCGTCGCCAAGGCCACGCTGGGCCCGCTGGAGGACGACGAGCGCGGTCGCCTCCTCAACGCCGCCGTGCCCGCCGACCCGCTGCGCCTGTGGACCGAGGGCCCGGACGTGGACGCGGTGGCCCTGGAGTGGAACACCGCGCACGGCCGCCGCACCCCGGTGCCCGAGGACCTGCTGATCGCGGCGCACAAGGCGTTCAGCCGCGACGACATCGCCGCTTTGCTCGTCGGTCTGACCAACCCGGAACGCGCGTCCTGGCTGACCACCGACGGCGGTCAGCGCTTCAGCGGGATCGAGCTGGAGCAGGGCGACGAGGCCGGGTTCGACTCGGACCACCTGGACGTCCTGCCCCGCCTGCTGGCCTGGCTCGGCTACCACCTGCCCGGCGGTTCGCCGCTGCGCGTGGAGTTGTCCCGCGCGCTCGAACTGGCCAGGGCGCGGGCGCACTCGCCCGCGTTCCTGGTGGAGCTGGGCGCGTGGGAGGAGGTGCGGAAGGTCAAGAAGCTGCTCGGCGTGCCCGCGCTCGAATCGGGCAAGGTGCTGGTGCACCGGGGTTTCGTGGAGGTGGCCGCCGAGGACGACTACTGCACGGTCGCGGTCAGACCGGGCCTGGTCGGGCAGGCGGACCGGGACCTGCTGGTGGCGCTGGCGAAGGCGCTCGACGGCGAGGCGGTCCTGAACGACCTGGACCTGCTGCGCTCCGACGGCCTGGCGACCCTG
>NZ_JBQGCX010001397.1:0-3410 GCF_052038725.1 Actinosynnema sp. | reverse complement strand
CGCTCGGCGGCCGCATGTCGGCTGCGCGGCGGGTGGCGCTGGTGGAGCGGGCGCGGCGGGACGGCTGGCTGGTGCTGGAGGACGACTACGACGGCGAGCTGCGCTACGACGTCTCCCCGCTCCCGCTGCTGGCCGCGCTGGCCCCGGACGTGGTCGTGCACCTCGGGACGACCAGCAAGATCCTCACGCCGACCCTGGGCGCGGGCTGGTCGGTGGCGCCGCGCGCGGTCGCGGAGGCGGTGCTGGAGCACCGCGCCAGGACCGGCACGAGCCCGGCGGCGGCGGGGCAGCGGGTGCTGGTGGAGCTGGCGCGCACCGGGGACCTCGGCAGGCACCTGCGGCGGCTGCGGCGGGAGTTCGCGGAGCGGCGGGGGTTGGTGGTGGGCGCGCTGGGCGCGGGGGGGCTGGCGGTGCTGGGGGACGACGCGGGGGCGCACGTGGTGGTGCCGGTGGGGTCGGCGCGGGAGGAGCGGCGGGTGCTGGCGGAGGCGGAGCGGCGGGGGCTGCGGTTGGACGGGCTGGAGCGGCACCACGCGGGGGAGCCGGTGGTGCACGGGGTGGCGATCGGGTACGGGGCCTGCACGCGGGAGCAGCTGGAGGCGGCGCTGCCGGTGGTGGTGGGGTTGCTGGGCTGAGGGTGCAGTTGCCGGGGGCGGGAGGGCGGCGGACTCTTGCGCCCGAGGGGGCGCGGTGGCGTCCGTCGGGGAAGTCGCGGAGCGGGTCGCGCGGGTCGTCGAGCTGGCCGGGAGGTGCCGGGCGGCGCTGGTCGTCGCGCGGGACTCGGCGGAGGACGCGTTCTCGCTGCCGGCCACCTCGCTCCGCGGGGCGGAGGGGCTGGAGGCGGACGCGGCCGAGGCGCTGCGCAGCGGGCTGATCGGCGAGGTGGGGACGACGGTCCCCGAGGCGCCGCCGACCACCCGGCGGACCGCGTCGAACGCCTTCGCGAATCCCTGCCGCCTCCGGTGGTGAGGGGCGCGGGGCAGCAGACGCTCGGTCGGTGGATAGCGCCCAACGGCCGCGACTACCCCATCAGCAGTGGCGCGGACTCGCGCTCGGAGCTGGTCAACGAGCAGCTCACGGTGGTCATCAACAACACGCCGTGCAAGGGCGAGCACAACTGCGACGCGCTGGCGCCGATCCTGCTTCCCGAGGGGTGCGCCCTCACCGTCTGCGGGATCACGCCCGGGGGGACGCGCACCCGCGTCCGGCACACCGGAGGAACTGGACCGCGTGCTGGACGTGGCGGTCGGGTGGGGATGGCCAGCCATGAGACGAAGACCGGGACCGTCTTGCACTACTGCACGAACGCGGACACCGAGACCCCGCCCAGCGCCGAGATCCCGCGTGAGATCGCCTCCCCCGGCGGCGCCCGCCGGGGGGAGGCGATCAGGGGTCAGCCCTGCTGGATGGTGGACAGGAACGAACGCCAGGCCGCGCCGCCGAACGACAGCTCGCCCGCCTGCGGGGCCTTGCTGTCGCGGACCTCGCGCGCGACCTCGGACGTGCAGCGCAGTTCGACGCACTGCGCGCCGTTCCCGCTCCTGGCGGACTTGCGCCACGCCCCGGTGACCTGGATCTCAGAGTTCATTGGCCCGACTTTCTAGTAGTGCGCGGCTGTCGCTCTCGGACAGCGCCCGCCGCTGCGCGTCGTCGTAGGCGATCACGTACGGTTCGGTCGTTTTGATGTAGTCCGCACCGCCCATGCTCTCGACATAGGCCAGGTGCACGTTGGCGGGCTCGATCCAGAGCAGCGTGAACGGGCTGCTCAACGCCGGGGTGGTGCCCGCGCTGAAGGGCAGGATCCGCACGGAGAAGTGCGGGAGGTCCGCGAACACGAGCAGTCGCCGGAGCTGGCCGCGCATGATCGCGCCACCTCCCACCAGGCGGTGCAGGGCTTCCTCGCCGAGGATGACCGACACCCGGCGTGGTTTGCCGGTGGCCGTGACCATCTCGTCCGCGAGGAGGTCGCCCCGCTTCTCCCGCACTTCCGCCCAGCTGGCGAGGTCGTTCTGCCGGACGATCGGCGAGTGCGCGAGCTGCGTTCGCGCGTAGGCGGCCGTCTGCAGCGCTCCGGGCACTTCGGTGTAGATCATGCGCAGCTCGGTCGCCGCGCGTTCCAGGGCGACGTACTGCCGCGCGTGGTCGGTCACCCGCTCCGGCGCCGCCCGCCTTCTCGCCTCCTTGCTCAGCTTCCGGAACTCCTCCGCCTCGGGGCCGAGGATCCCGTACAGGGTGATCTTCCGCTCGGTTGCGGTCTCCGAGTCCGCCACCAAGCCCGCCTCGCACTTCGACAGGGCGGCTCGCTTGGTGCCCAGCTTCTCGCTGGCGGGGCCCGGCTCCAGGTTCACGGCTTCGCGGTACTCCCGCGCCCGCACTCCGTAGATCAGCCGCTGCACCACCGGACCGGGGTCGCGCTCCTCCATGGCCGTGATTGTGCACCACCGGATGTCCTGGTTCCGTCACCGACTCGCTACTCAGAGTGATTCCCAGCTGTGGCGAATCACTCGTGCGCGTGACCCTGATCTGGATTTTCCAGATTAGAGTGTGCTCAGCCATCTGGCTGCGCGCGCACAACAGAGGTTGTGCACGCGCACCATAGCGCGGGGGCGTCGCCGGGGCGGAGATCGGGCCTGGTGGCGCGCGACGAGGGGAGGATCGGGTGCGCGGTGCGGGTCCGTTCGACGTGCAGGCCGCGGCGGCGGTCGCAGCAGGGGGCGCGTCCGCCTTCCGGCCGAGCCACGCCGCCCCGAGGTCCGCGGACCACCTGCGCCGATGGGACCAGGGCCACGACGTCGCGGTGCCCCGCGCCCCGGCGCGGGCGGTGGTCCCCGCCCTCCCCCGCTACGCGGTGCGGGTGGCGCGCGATGCGGAAAAACCCACTCTGACGGGTGAAGCCATTCCGCTGATTACCACCCGGAAGAGCGATAACCCAAGCACGGCAGACAGCACTGGGAAGGTGTGACCCGTTGTCCGAGAACCAGCACCCCGACAGCCCCGAGACACCCGCCACGGCCTCCGCCTTCCGGAGGTGGATGGGGCAGGAGGCGCGGGAGCAGGCGCCCCGGCCGTTCGCCGTCGTCTACGAGATCGGCGACCGGGAGGACTGCGAGGTCGCCGCCTACGGCCTGGCGTTCCCCGACCGCGCCGAGACCACCGCCGTGGACGACGGCCACCACACCCGCTCCGGGAGCGTCGAGCACGCGCTCGCGCTCTACGCCCGGTTCGCCGCCGCCGAGAACCTGCGCGCGCACCTGGTGTGGCTGGACGGGGACGCGGGCGGCGGGGCCGTCGCGCAGGACCTCGCGACCAGCTCCCGGAACGCCTAGGGCGGTGGCCGCGAACGTTCGCCGGGTTGGTCAGGCTGCCCGTGGTCGGTCCCGGCGTTGGTGGCGTTCGCTGCGGACGCGTGC
>NZ_JBQGCX010001396.1:0-3026 GCF_052038725.1 Actinosynnema sp. | reverse complement strand
GCTCGGGCTGCGCCAGGCCAAACGGAGAAGAGGGACGCGGGATGGGGTGGCTGCGGGCTCGCTGCGCGCGCCCCGCAGCCCGCGAGGCGGGCGGCGCGCGAGGCGCGGCTAGTCGTTCTTACCGGTTGGTCATGTCGGTGTTGTTGGTGTGGAAGAGGATGCGGTCCTCAATCAGTGCGGCCGTGGCTGCGTGTCCGCGTGCGTTGGGGTGCACGAGGGCGAAGGTGGGTGGGATGACGGTGCTCAGGATGCCGTCGACCCAGTTCTGGGTGCCCGTGTTGTCGCAGACGCTGTGGCCCTGTCCCACCGCGTAGGGGTCGATGAAGGTGTCGTCGTGTTCAGCGGTCACTTGCCTGAGGGTCTCGTTGAGCGGTTCCAGGACCTGGGTGCGGGCCCAGGTCAGGTCGCCCGGGGTGATGGAGCCGAACTGGAGGAAGTTGTTGAAGAAGCAGGACCAGCCGCTGTCCGGCAGCACGCGCGGGTAGCCGACGGTGAGGACCTCGGCGTTGGGGGACGCGGCGTGGATCGCGTCCAGCATCTCGTCGTAGTCGGCGCGGACTGCGGCGAGGCGGTCGTCCAGGTCCGCGTCGAACTCGGCGGCGCAGGGTGAGGCCCACACCCAGCTGCGCTTGCCCAGTTCTGCGCAGCGGAACAGGATTTCGGCGAAGCCGAGGGTGTTGCCGCCTGCCCCCACGGTGACCAGGTCGGTGTCTTCGGACAGGGCTTGGATCTGCGGGGGCACCGGGGCGAACGGGCCGTCGGGGTCGAGGCCGTCTGGTGGCATGGGCCTGCCCAGGACGAGCTCCTGCTGCTCGCGGTGGACGTTGGCGATGGTCGCGGCGCCGCAGCTGGCGTTGCGCAGTTCCACCAGCGGGCCCAGGTGGCGGCGGATCTGCTCGGGGTAGGAGTCGGTGGTGCGGGCGCAGCCGTCCGGTGGGGTCTCGGTCAGGTCGCCCGCAGCCTGGATGACGCCGGCGGTGTAGGAGTCGCCCAGCGCGACCCACTGGACGGCGCGCGGGGGTTCCGGCGGGGTCGCGCTCGCCGCCGGGGTGGTGGACCCGGCGGCCAGGGCGATGACCGAGCCGAGCACGAGCGTCCTGACGGCGGCTGCCACGATTCCTCCCGCGAGCGCGGGAGCGCGTCCGCTCGAACGCTCGGACTCCCGCCGGGGCGGAAAGTATCGGCGTTCGATGCACCGCGCCGGGTGGTGGGCGGGGAGACCACCCGTCCAGGTGGCCGGGACGTGGCCTCCCGGTCAGGCCGGGGTGGTGGCCCCGGCGTCCGGCAGCTCGCGCAGCCGGTAGTGGGCGAGGCGGTGCAGCAGTTCTTCCAGCGACTCGGGTGCGATCTGGCCCTGCAGGTCCCTGCGGGCCTGCAGGACGGTGCCCGTAACGACGGATTCCGGCAGGCGGTCGCCGAACTCGGCGGCCAGGCCGGTGAGCACGCGGGTGATCCCCGCTTCGGACGAGTGCGAAAGGACGTCCATGTCCGCTCCCCTGCGGTCGGGTGCTCCTCCCATGATCCGGCAGAACGGGCGCGGTCAACCTGACAACCGGCTGACGATTCGGTCTCGGTGCGCGCCGGGGGTCAGTCCCCCGCGCTGATCCGGTAGCCGGAGCCGCGCACGGTCAGGACCAGCGCGGGCGCGTCCGGGTCGGGCTCGACCTTGCGGCGGAGCCTGCGGATGTGCACGTCCAGCAGGCGGGTGTCGCCGAAGTAGTCGTAGCCCCACACCCGGTTCAGCAGCTGCTCGCGGGTGACGACCCGGCCCTCGGCGGCGAGCAGCTCGACCAGCAGGCGGAACTCGGTGCGGGTGAGGTGGACCTGCTCGCCGGCGCGGTGCGCGGTGCGGTTGTCCTGCCGGACGACCAGGTCGCCCGCGCGCAGCTCGTCCGCCTGCGCCGCGCCGCCGGAACGGCGCAGCAGGGCGCGGATGCGGGCCGCGAGGACGGCCGCGACCAGCGGTTTGGTGACGTAGTCGTCGGCGCCCGCCTCCAGCCCGGCGATGACGTCCTCGGCGTCGGCGCGGGCGGTGACGACGATGACCGGCAGGTCGCCGCGCGAGCGCAGCACCCGGCACACGTGCAGGCCGTCCACGCCGGGCAGCATGAGGTCGAGCAGCACGACGTCGAACGCGCGCCGGTCGAGCAGCGCGAGGGCCTGCTCGCCGGAGACGGCCTCCGAGACGGCGAAGCCCTCGTCCTCCAGTGCGAGGCCGAGGGCCTGCCGGATGTGCGCGTCGTCCTCCACCATGAGCACCGAGACGTTCATGGTTCCCAGATCCTGGTGGGTGTGCGGGCGAGATGGGGCGCTCGGCGCGGTCGGGGCGGGTTATCGCAAGGT
This sequence comes from Actinosynnema sp., assembly GCF_052038725.1. Lineage (NCBI taxonomy): Bacteria > Bacillati > Actinomycetota > Actinomycetes > Pseudonocardiales > Pseudonocardiaceae > Actinosynnema > Actinosynnema sp. The sequence continues at coordinate 683 of NZ_JBQGCX010001396.1, read as the reverse complement.
GATCGCAAGGCGGTGGCGCTTTCCGAAGTTCGGCGTTTGACCCGCGCGACCGGGGCTAACCCCGCGCCATGCTGAAGGTCGACCGCGCGTCGCTCGTGCTGGGGTTGGGAATCGGCGGCTTCCTGGACGGGATCGTGATCCACCAACTGCTGGGGTGGCACCACATGCTGTCCGGCTGGCACCCGGACGACCCGCACGTCAACATGATCGGCGACGGCCTGTTCCACCTGCTGTGCCTGGCCTTGGTGGCACTCGGCGTGGCCCTGCTGAACCACTCGGGCGGCAGGCGGCCGGGACGGGTGCTGTGGGGCGGCGTGGTGGCCGGATGGGGCGTGTTCAACCTAGTGGAGGGCACGCTGAACCACCTGCTCCTCGGCGTCCACCACGTCCGCTCGGGCCCGAGCGAACTGGCCTACGACTTGGGCTTCCTCGTGCTGGGGGCGGCGCTGGTAGCGGCCGGAATCGCGATCGGCCGGGTCAACAAGCCCCACAACACCCCTGTTGGACCTCCTTCCCATTAGCTGTGGACGTCGTTGCCCCCCGTCCCTCGACCATGCCGCCCAGGACCACCCGAGGCGACCGATTTGGTCCGGAGCAAGGCGCTGTAATAAGCTGAGCACGTCCCGATGACAGGGACGGCGAGGATGATTAGCTCAGCGGGAGAGCACTACCTTGACACGGTA
>NZ_JBQGCX010001395.1:0-4736 GCF_052038725.1 Actinosynnema sp. | reverse complement strand
GGCCGCGGGCCGCTGGCAACTGGCGGCAGACGAAGGGCGGCGGGGAGCCAGCGGCGGGCGTCGAGTACCTGGCCGCGGGCGGCAGGCAGTTGGGCTCGGGCGGCAGGGAGGTGGCCTGCGGCGGCGGGCAGCTGGTCGCGGGCAGCTGGGCGCGGGCGGCGGGCGGCGGGCGGCTGACCTCGGGCGGCGGGCGGGGGGCGGCTGACCTCGGGCGGCGGCAGTTGACGGCTAGCAGCTGGCCTAGGGTGGCTGGCGGCTGGCAGCGGGTAGCTGGCCTCGGACGGCAGACAGTTGGCCTGGGGCGGCTGGCGGCTGGTGATCGGCCTGGGGTGGCTGGCGGCCAGGGCAGACCTTCGCGCGCGGGGCTGGCCGCAGGGGCCGGAACAGCCCAGGAGCGCGTCCCGCCATCCCCTCCGCCTCCCGCCCCCGGACAGCGACGAGCCCAGGCAGGCCGTTGGCCTCCGGGGCTCCGCTGCACCGCGAATCCAGTTGTGGAAAGCACCTCCGGTCCCCTCGGCGGCCCGCCTTCGGCCCCTCGGTTTCCGGAACACCCGCGCGTCTCAGCGGGTTCCCCCGCCGTCCGCGCGGGCCGCCGCTCGCACGTCCCCACCTCCCGCGACGTCCTCGCCGGTCCCCCGGCCCGGTCGTCGCGCCAGGCGCGTCCGCGCTCCCGGCAGCGGCAAGCCCCGGCAGCCTCGCGTTGGCTCCCAGGGCTTCCCAACGGCGCATCCCCGCGCGGTCCCGGTCCGGTCGTCTGACGCGACAGGCCACCGGTCCGAGCACCGCCTCGGCGGGGCGCTCGCGGTCCTCCCGCTCCACGCGGGAGGAACCGGCCCGCTCCGCCGCACCAGGGCCGCGGAACGGGCGCGGCTCACTTCTTGGCGGCCGTGGCGGTCTTCCGCGTGGTGGTGCGCTTCGCGGCGGACGTCTTGGCGGCCGGGGTGGCCTTCGCAGCCGGCTTCTCGGTGGTCGCGGCGGCGGCCGGAGCAGCCGTCTTGGCAGCCGCGGCCGTCTTGGTGGAAGCCGCCTTGGTCGCGGTGGCCTTGGCCGGGGCGGCCTTGGCGGCGACGGGCTGGGTCGCGGCGGGGTGGGTCGCGGTGGCGGAGGTGGAGGGGGCCTTGGTGGGGGCCGTCTTCGCCGTGGTCGTCCGCTTGGCGGTGGTCGCCGTCTTCGGCGCCGCCTTGGTGGCGGCAGCCTTGGTGGCGGGCGCCTTCGCGGCGGCGGTCTTGGCGGCCGGGGCGGCCTTCGCCGTGGTGGCGGAGGTCTTCGCGGCAGCGGTGGCGGTGCGACGGGCGGGCGCCTTCGTCGCGGCGGCGGCGCGCGTGGTGGTGCTGCGCGCGGTCCGCGTGGTGGTCGCCTTGGCCGCGGGCGCCTTGGTGGCGGTCGTGGCGGGCTTCGCGGCGGTCGTCGTCGCCTTCGCGGCGGTGGCGGTCGCGGCGGGCTTGGCGGCCGTGACGCGGGGCAGCTTCTTGGCCCCGCTGATGACGTCCTTGAACGTCGAACCCGCGCGGAACGCGGGAACGTTGGTCTTCTTGACCTTCACGGTCTCACCGGTGCGCGGGTTCCGCGCCGTGCGTGCCGCGCGAGCGCGCTTCTCGAAGACGCCGAAGCCCGTGATGTTGACCTTCTCGCCCTTGTGGACGCTCCGGACGATGACATCGACGATGCCGTCAACGGCGGCGGCTGCGTTCTTCTTGTCGCCAAGGCGCTCGGCGAGCGCCTCGATGAGCTGGGCCTTGTTCACCTTCAGTCCCTCCCAGGACGCTCACGGCCCTAGTCGGGCCGACTGAAGGCCACGGTAAGCCCATATGCAAGGAAATACCAATCGCCACGCCAATATTTTCGTTGCGGGGCGGGCAATTGCGCCCTGTTGAGGGACAGGGGAGGCGTCCGGAGGGGTGCGTCCGAGGGAGCGATTCCCCCTGGGGGAGGGGGAATCGCGCCCCGTTCGCTAGCTCGCGGGCCGCACCCCGGTGTCCGGCAGCCAAGCGGCTCGGGTGGACTCGAACTCCGCGATGGAGTCGGAGTGCCGCAGCGTCAACGCGATGTCGTCCAATCCCTCCAGCAACCGCCAGCGGGTGTAGTCGTCGATGTCGAAGGGGGCCGTGAAGTCCTTCGCCGACACCGTCTTCCGCTCCAGGTCCACGGTGACCGAGGCGCCCGGCTCGTTCTCCAGGACCTTCCACAGCTGCTCGACATCGGACTGCTCGCACTGCGCCGCGACGAGGCCCTGCTTGCCCGAGTTCCCCCGGAAGATGTCGGCGAAGCGGGACGAGACCACCACCCGGAAGCCGTAGTCCATCAGCGCCCACACCGCGTGCTCGCGGGAGGAGCCGGTGCCGAAGTCCGGTCCGGCGACCAGGACGCTGCCCGCGCGGAACGGCTCCTGGTTGAGCACGAAGTGCTCGTCGCCGCGCCACGCGGCGAACAGCCCGTCCTCGAAGCCCGAGCGGGTGACCCGCTTCAGGTAGACCGCCGGGATGATCTGGTCGGTGTCCACGTTGGACCGGCGCAGCGGGACCCCGACGCCGGTGTGCGTGCTGAACGCTTCCATTGCTCTGCCTCTTCTCAGACCAGGTCGGCGGGGGACGACAGGGTGCCGCGCACGGCGGTGGCGGCGGCGACGAGCGGCGACACCAGGTGCGTGCGACCGCCCTTGCCCTGCCTGCCCTCGAAGTTGCGGTTGGAGGTGGACGCGCTGCGCTCGCCCGGCTTCAGCTGGTCCGGGTTCATGCCCAGGCACATCGAGCACCCGGCCTGGCGCCACTCCGCGCCCGCGGCCTGGAACACCTCGTGCAGCCCCTCGGTCTCGGCCTGCGCGCGCACGCGCATCGAGCCGGGCACGACCAGCATCCGGACGCCGTCCGCGACATGGTGACCGCGCAGCACGTCCGCCGCCGCGCGCAGGTCCTCGATTCGTCCGTTCGTGCAAGAGCCGAGGAACACCGTGTCCACGCGGATCTCGCGCAGCGGCGTGCCCGCCTCCAGCCCCATGTACGCCAGCGCCTTCTCGGCGGCCACGCGCTCGTTCTCGTCCGCGATCGCCTCGGGGTCCGGCACGGACGCGCCGAGCGGCAGGCCCTGGCCGGGGTTGGTGCCCCACGTGACGAACGGGGTCAGCTCGTCCGCGTCGAGGGTCACCTCGGCGTCGAACTCCGCGCCCTCGTCGGTGGCGAGCGTCGACCAGTACTCGACGGCGGCGTCCCAGTCGGCGCCGGACGGCGCGTGCGGGCGGCCCTTGATGTAGTCGAACGTCGTCTGGTCCGGCGCGATCATCCCGGCGCGCGCGCCCGCCTCGATCGACATGTTGCAGACCGTCATGCGGGCTTCCATGGACAGCGCGGAGATCGCCGATCCCCGGTACTCCAGCACGTACCCCTGGCCGCCGCCGGTGCCGATCTTCGCGATGACGGCGAGGATGACGTCCTTGGCCGTGACGCCGGGCTTGAGCGTGCCCTCGACGTTGATCGCCATGGTCTTGAAGGGGCGCAGGGGAAGCGTCTGCGTCGCCATCACGTGCTCGACCTCGGACGTGCCGATGCCGAACGCGAGCGCGCCGAACGCGCCGTGCGTGGACGTGTGGCTGTCGCCGCACACGACCGTCATGCCCGGCTGGGTCAGCCCGAGCTGCGGTCCCACCACGTGCACGATCCCCTGCTCCGCGTCGCCCATGGGGTGCAGCCGCACCCCGAACTCCGCGCAGTTGCGCCGCAACGTCTCCACCTGCGTGCGCGACACCGGGTCGGCGATCGGCAGCTCGATGTCCACCGTGGGCACGTTGTGGTCCTCGGTGGCGATCGTGAGGTCGGGCCTGCGCAGCCGCCGACCGGCCAGCCGAAGCCCGTCGAACGCCTGCGGACTGGTCACCTCGTGCAGCAGGTGGAGGTCGATGTAGAGCAGGTCGGGCTCAGCGCCGCTGCCGTGGCGCACGACGTGCGCCTCCCACACCTTCTCCGCGAGCGTGCGGCTCATCTCAACTCCAAACTCCCAGGGCGAGCAACAAGAAGACAGCTCTGGACTTCCCAATCAATGGGAAGTTAGTATCGGCTTGTGGGACAGCATAGCGGGATCGGCGTCCTGGACAAGGCAGTGGCCGTGTTGAACGCCGTGGCAAAAGATCCGTGCGGGCTCGCGGAGTTGTGCAACCGCACGGGTCTGCCGAGAGCGACAGCGCACCGCTTGGCGGTGGGCTTGGAGGTGCACCGCCTGCTGCGCCGGGGTTCGGACGGCCGCTGGCGCCCAGGGGCGGCCCTGGCGGAACTGGCGGGCGGCGCGACCGACCCGCTCCTCGACGCGGCGACCTCGGTCCTGCCGCGCCTGCGCGACATCACCGGCGAGAGCGTGCAGCTCTACCGCCGCGACGGGATGCAGCGCGTCTGCGTGAGCGCCGCGGAACCCCCGAGCGGCCTCAGGGACACCGTCCCGGTGGGCGCCCGCCTCCCCATGACCGCGGGCTCGGGCGCCAAGGTCCTGGCCGCCTGGTCCGACCCCGGAACCCAGCGCGCCATCCTCGCCGACGCCGTCTACGGCGAGCGCACCCTCCTGGAGGTCCGCAGGCGAGGCTGGGCCCAGAGCGTCGCCGAGCGCGAACCGGGCGTGGCGAGCGTCAGCGCCCCCGTCCGCGACAGCAGCGGCACCGTGGTGGCCGCCATCTCCGTCTCAGGCCCCATCGACCGCATGGGCCGCCGCCCAGGCGCCAGGTGGGCCGCGGACCTCCTGGCCGCAGCAGAGGCCCT
>NZ_JBQGCX010001394.1:0-6576 GCF_052038725.1 Actinosynnema sp. | reverse complement strand
GAGTCGACCGGCAGCCCCTGCTTGGGGCCCGGTCTCGCCTGGTCACCGCTGTCCTCCCGCCACAGCAGCGACAGGGACCGCCGGGCATCGCCCTGTCCAGCGTACACAACCACTTGCAACTCCTTACAGCATAAAGTACCTTCGGCCCCATCGCCACTTTACGCCATAAACAACACGGAGGGAACCGGGGAATGGCCGACGCAGCGGACAGCCACGACGCCATCGAGGTGCGCGGGGCCAGGGAGAACAACCTGGCCGACGTCTCGGTCGACATCCCCAAGCGCAGGCTGACCGTCTTCACCGGCGTCTCTGGCTCGGGCAAGTCCTCGCTGGTCTTCGGCACCGTCGCGGCCGAGTCCCAGCGCCTGATCAACGAGACCTACAGCGCCTTCGTCCAGGGCTTCATGCCCACCGTCGGCCGCCCCGAGGTCGACTCCCTGCGCAACCTCAGCGCCGCCATCGTCGTGGACCAGGAGCGCATGGGCGCCAACGCCCGCTCCACGGTCGGCACCGCCACCGACGCGCACACCATGCTGCGCATTTTGTTCAGCCGGTTGGGCGTCCCCCGCATCGGCACCTCGGCCGCGTTCAGCTTCACCCTGCCCGACGGCGCGTGCCCGCGCTGCGAGGGCCTGGGCAAGGTCTCCGCCGTCGACGTCGACCAGCTCGTCGACCGCTCGAAGTCGCTGCTCGGCGGGGCCGTCACCGTGCCCGGCTTCACCGTCGACAACTGGTACGTGCAGACCTACGTCGCCTCCGGCTTCTTCGACCCCGACAAGCCGCTGGCCGACTACACCGACGCCGAGCTCGCCACGCTCCTGCACGGTGAACCCGTCAAGATCAAGGTCGGCTCCACCAACGTCACCTACGAGGGCCTGGTCGACAAGGTCCGGCGCCTCTACCTGTCCAAGGAGCGCGAGTCCCTCCAACCGCACCTGCGCGCCTTCGTCGACCGCGCCGCCACCGCCACCGCCTGCCCCGCCTGCCGGGGCGCCCGCCTGGGCGAGGCCGCCCTGTCCTCCCGGATCGACGGCCTGAACATCGCCGACTGCTCCGCCATGCAGATCAGCGACCTCGCCGACTGGGCCGCCAAGCTCGACGCCCCCTCCGTCGCCCCCATGACCGCCTCCCTGCGGCACACCCTGGACTCCCTGGTCCACATCGGCCTGGGCTACCTGAGCCTGGACCGCCAGTCCAGCACCCTCTCCGGCGGCGAGGCCCAGCGCGTCAAGGTGGTCCGCCACCTCGGCTCCGCCCTCAGCGACATCACCTACGTCTTCGACGAGCCCACCACCGGACTGCACCCGCACGACGTCCAGCGGATGAACAGCCTGCTCCTGCACCTGCGCGACAAGGGCAACACCGTCCTCGTCGTCGAGCACAAGCCCGAGACCATCCGGATCGCCGACCACGTGATCGACCTCGGCCCCGGAGCGGGCGCCCTCGGCGGCCGGGTCTGTTACACCGGCGACGTCGCGGGCCTGCGCGCCTCCGACACCCCCACCGGCCGCCACCTCGGCCACCGGGCGAGCCTGCGCGAGCACCCCCGCACCCCCACCGGGAAGCTGCCCATCACCGGGGCCACCCTGCACAACCTCAAGGACGTGAGCGTCGACGTCCCGCTCGGCGTGCTCACCGTGGTCACCGGCGTGGCGGGCTCGGGCAAGTCCTCCCTGGTCCACGGCTCCCTCGACGGCCGCCCCGGCGTGGTCACCGTCGACCAGTCCCCCATCCGGGGCTCCCGCCGCAGCAACCCCGCCACCTACTCCGGCCTGCTCGACCCGATCCGCGCCGCCTTCGCCAGGGCCAACAAGGTCAAACCGGGCCTGTTCAGCGCCAACTCCGAGGGCGCCTGCCCGCGCTGCAAGGGCATCGGGCTGGTGCACACCGACCTGGCCATGATGGCCGGCGTCGCCACCCGGTGCGAGGAGTGCGAGGGCAAGCGCTTCACCCCGCAGGTGCTGGAGCACCGGCTGCGCGGCAGGAACATCAGCGAGGTGCTCGCGATGCCGGTGACCGAGGCGCTGGAGTTCTTCACCGAGAAGCCCGCGCGGGCGGTCCTGGAGCGCATGTCCGACGTCGGCCTCGGCTACCTCACCCTCGGCCAGCCCCTCAGCACCCTCTCCGGCGGCGAGCGCCAACGCCTCAAGCTGGCCACCCGCATGGGCGAGGCCGGGGCTGCCTACGTGCTCGACGAACCCACCACCGGACTGCACCTGGCCGACGTCGACCAGCTGCTCGGCCTGCTCGACCGGCTGGTCGACGCGGGCAACACGGTGATCGTGATCGAGCACCACCAGGCCGTGATGGCGCACGCGGACTGGATCATCGACCTGGGGCCGGGCGCGGGCCACGACGGCGGGCAGGTCGTGTTCACCGGCACCCCGGCCGAGCTCGTCGCGCGGGCGCACACGCTGACCGGCAGACACTTGAAGGAGTACGTGGGCACGGGGTGACCACAACACCACGCTGTCCGGACAGGCGCCCCCTCAAGATCATTGATCGGGGTGGTGATCACGCCGTTCCCCCCAACCACCAGGATGTGCGCCATGCTTCCCCTGACCGTCACCAGAACCGAACTCGTCGTCCCCCAGGTCGTCCGGATCACCTTCACCGGCGAGGGCCTGGACGCCATCCACACGTGGCCCGACCAGCAGGTGAAGCTCCTCCTCCCCCGCCCCGGCCACGACCTTCCCGAACTCGTCTACCAGGAGGACACCTACGGGATGGGGTGGTACCAGGCGTTCATGGCCATCCCCGAACCCGAGCGCCCGTGGATGCGCAGCTACACCATCCGCCACCACCGCAGGGAGCAGTCCGAGGTCGACATCGACTTCGTCCTGCACGACGGCGCCCCCGGCCCCGCCACCGCCTGGGCGGCCACCGCCAAGCCCGGCGACGTGATCGGCCGCTACGGCCCCTCCGCCGCCTACACCCGCCCGCTCAAGCGCGCCGACTGGTACCTGTTCGCCGGAGACGCCACCGCGCTGCCCGCCATGGCCAGCCTGATCGAGTCCCTGCCCGAGGGCTCCACCATCCTCGCCATGACCACCGGCCCCGAGCAGCCGTTCCCCTTCGACCAGATCCGCTGGGTCGGCGACCTCCAGGCGGCACTGGCCGAGACCGAACTGCCCACGGGCACCCCCACCGCGTGGGTGGCGGGCGAGGCCTCGGTCGTGCGCGCCCTGCGCAGGCACCTGGTGCAGGACCGGGGACTGGACCGGGGCCGCGTGGAGTTCACCGGCTACTGGCGCAAGGCCCTCACCCAGGACGACGCCCCCACCGACGAGGACCTGGCCGACGCCCGCGAGAAGACCCGGTGACCGGGGAGCGGCTTGGTGACCCGGCCCGGCGATGCGGCCCGGCGATGCGGTGACCCGGTGACGACGCGGAGCCAGCCGGGCGGGAGCCGGGTCGGGCCGGGAGGTGGCTACGCGCCAGGCGCTTCCCCTGGGGCCTCGTCCACCACGTCATCGGCCGCACCCGTCTCGGAGCTGCCTGCCCCTGGGGTGTGAGTCTCTGAGGTGTCCGTCTTGGGGGTGTCAGTCCTGGGGGTGTCGCCGACGACCTCGCGCAGCTGCGACCGATTGGTCACCCCGAGCATCGGGAACGCCTGGTACAGGTGGAAGTTCACCGCCCGGCGGGAGAGCAGCACCCGCTCGGCGATCTCCTTGGTGGTCATCCCCGAGGCCGCCAGCCGCACGATCTCCTGCTGCTCCGGCGACAACCCGGCCAACGCCGTCCGGGTCCTCGGCGTGACCTGCGCGCCGGTCGCCGCCAACTCGGCCCGCGCCCGCTCGGCCCACGGCCGGGCCCCCAAGCGCTCGAACAACTCCAACGCCCCACCGAGCGCCACCCGCGCCCGCCCCAGCACGTCCACCGGGTCCTGACCCGCCACCGGGGCCGACCGGCGCAACTGCTCGCCCTGGTCCAGCAACAACTTCGCGTGGTCGAACGGCCACGGGGTGGTGGCGGGCAGCTCACCGGGGTCCAAGCCCACCAGCAGGCGGGCCCTGGCTATCAGCAACCGCAACCTGGGCGGGGTGTCCCCCCTGGTCAGCTCCTCGGTCCTGCGCAGCACCGCGGCGACCCACACCAACGGCGCTGCCGAACCACGGGCCACCGGACCACCACCGGCCACCGGATTAGGGCTGGCCGCCGCCCCGGAACCGCCGCTGTCGCCCTGAGCGCCACGAACCGCCCCAACGCCACCAGCCAGCGCCGGATCGCCCGCGCCGCCCCCCGCGCCACCGGCAGCCGCCTCAGGACCGCCGCCGGCCGCGCCCCCGGCACCGCCACGAACCACGCCCCCAGCCGCTCCCGCGCCACCCCACCCACCACCGCCCCCGAGGTGGACCGCCGCTCCCGCCAGGTCGGCCACCGCGTAGTGCGACAGGTAGTAGTGCACCGGCTCGCCGTCCTCGGTGAACACCGCCGCGTAGGCCTCGAACGCCGCCGCGTGGTCGCCCGCCGCCGTCGCGGCCAGGCCCTCCGCGAACCTCGCGTGCACCACCGCGTCCAGGCTCACCCCCGGCGCCCCCAGGTCCAGGGCGTCCGCCACGTGCCTGCGCGCCATCGCCACGTCCCCCCGGACCGCGGCGAGCGCGGCGGCCTGGGTGGTCGCGGCGATCGTGCCCACGTCCGGCGACACCCGGTGCGCCGCCACCAGCGGCGCCAGGACCGCCTCCGCGTCGGCCCACCTGCCGGTGTGCCAGTACGCCTTCGCCAGCGTCGACGCCACCAACCCCGCCGACCGCACCGACCCGTGCTGGTCCACCGCCGTGGCCAGCAGCTGGATCGCCGCCTCGTACTCGTCGCGCAGGATCGCCAGCGCCCCCGCGAACACCACCTCGTTCTGCTGCCCCCGGTCCGTGTCCACCTGCGGGGCCGCCGCGAACGGGAACGCCACCACCGACGCGAACCTGCGGGTGATGTCCTCCCCCGGCTCCAGCAACCCCGCCAGCAGGCCTGGCTCGCCGATCGCGTAGGCCGCGTACGCCACCAGCCCCAGCGCGTTCAACGACGCCCGGTCACCACCCGCGGCCCGCGCGATCGGCATCGCCAGCTCCAGCGCCTGGTCCGGGTGCACCGTGCGCCGCAGCACCGCCGTCGCCTCCAGCATCGACGCCCACGACGGGCCAGCGCCTGCGCGGGCCGCGAGCATCCTGGCCCGCGCGTGCCTGCCCAGCGACATCGCCGTCAGCGCCGCCTCCCCCAGCCGCGCCACCTTCCGCTCCCCCTCGGGCGTCAGGTCCGCCGCCCGCTCCCACGCGTCCAGCGCCGCCTGGTTCGCCCCGCGCCGCGCCGCCCGCCTGGCCGCCTCCGCGATCTCCGCCGCGACCGCCTCGTCCGCGTCCGAGCTCGCCGCCGACAGGTGCCACGCCCGCCGGTCCGGGTCCGCCCGCGCCGCCTCCGCCAGCAGCAGGTGCGCCCGCCTGCGCTCGGCGAACCCCGCTCCCCGGTACACCACCGCCCGCAGCACCGAGTGCCGGAAGTGCACGCTGCCCTCCCGCACCCGCACCAACCCCGCCGCGACGGCGGGCTCCAGCGCCTCGGCCGCGCCCGGCAGCACCGCGCTGTCGTCGGCCGCCGCCACCACCAGCGCCGCCCGCGTCACCTCGGGCAGCTCCGCCAGGTGCGCGGTGAACGCCCGCTCCAACCGCTCCGCCAGCGGCACCGGGTCGGTGTCCTCGGCGACCTCCGGCGCCTGACCGGCCAGGGTCACCAGCGCCAGCGGGTTCCCGGCCGCCGCGTCCAGCAGGGCCCGCCGCACCGCGCCGACCGGCGGGTCGGGCTGCCGGTCCAGCAGCGCCTCGGCGTCCCGCTCGGCCAGCGGGCGCAGCCGCAGCACCGGCACCTGGAACCCGGCGGGCGGGATGGTGGCGCGCGCGGCCACCAGCAGCCCGATCGGCTCGCCCACCAGGCGCTGCGCCAGGAACGACACCACGTCCAGCGAGGCCCGGTCCGCCCACTGCGCGTCGTCCAGCACCACCAGCAGCGGCCCGCTGTCGGCGCGCGTGGACAGCAGCGTCAACGCCGCCAGCCCGGTCTGCAGGCTGTTGGCCCGGTCCGCCGCAGCCCGCCCGAACGCGCCGTGCCGCGCGTCCCCCGGCCTGCGGGGCAACCGGTCGGACAGGTGCAGCAGCGGCCTGAGCAACCGGTGCAGCACCGCGTAGGGCAGCGCCTGCTCGACCTCGCCCGCGTGGGCGCGGAACACCGTGGTGCCCGCCTCGCGGGCCTGCTCGGAGACCTGGTCGAGGATGGTGGTCTTGCCGATGCCCGCGTCGCCGAGCAGCACCAGCGCGCCACCCGAACCGGGCTGGACTCGCGCGGTGACGTAGGCCAGCTCGGCCGCCCTGCCGACGACGTGCGTGATCATCGGCGGTGAGCTTAGCGGCCGGGCACGACAGCGCCGATGCCCCGCAAAAGGGTGGTCTTGGTATCCGCGCGTACCGAAAACCGCTGGTGAGCCGGTCCGGTACCGAGACGATCCGGGACATACCTCGTGAACCACCCACCCCCGACCCCCCGTAGCCGCCGAAGGCCCCATGTTCGTCCGTGTGGTTTGGGGGACGG
>NZ_JBQGCX010001393.1:0-1994 GCF_052038725.1 Actinosynnema sp. | reverse complement strand
CTGAGAACATCAAGCGGATTCGCGTGGAGGCAGACCTCAGCCTTCGTGAGCTCGCCGAGCGGTTGCAGGAGAACGGCCACCCGATCGCCCACTCCGGGTTGAGCAAGATCGAGAACCGAACGCGGCGCGTCGATGCTGACGATCTGATCGCTATCGCCATCGCGCTGGGTGTCTCGCCGATCTCGCTGTTTCTGCCGCGTGCAGTCGACCCTCGCGAAGACGTGCAGATATCCGGCTGGGGAGGTGAGCCTGCGATGTCGGCCTGGCTGTGGATCACCGGGGCCGGGCCTCTCGGCGGCGTGGAGATCTCAGCGCCTGAGACGAAGCCATGGTGGCTCCGCGCCGAGACGAGGTACGTACTCGAGAGCGTCAATCCCACGAGCGAAGCTGAAGAGATCCGCAAGAGGGTCGAAGACGGACATGGCCTCGATCAAGCAGCGCCCTGACGGTGTCTGGCGCGCCCGCTACCGGGACGACGCCGGCAAGGAGCACGCACGGCACTTCCCGACGAAACGGGAGGGGCAGCGGTGGATCGATGAGCAGACGGCCGCGCTCGTCACGGGCATGCACACGGAGCCGTCCCGCGCTCGGATAACGCTGGGGGAGTGGGCGGATACCTGGCTGCAGGGGTACGAGCGGAACCGCGCGTCGACTGTCCGGCAGGCGAAGGTGCACCTGCGGGTCATCGTCGCTGACCTTGGGCACCGTCCCCTGAAGGCTGTGCGCCCCTCTGAGGTGAACACGTGGATCGCATCACTTACGGCTAGGGGGTACGCCGCCAGCACCACGTACGCGCTCCACAGGCGCTTGTCGCAGCTATTCACTGACGCGGTGCACGACGGTCTGATTCCGCGATCGCCGTGCTCGAGGCGAACATCACCGCCTGCACCGAAGCAGCGGCCGTACGTCGCGACGACCGAGCAGGTGTGGGCGTTGCACGACGCCCTGCCGGCGCACTTCCGACCCGTTGTGCTGCTCGGCGCGTTCGTCGGATTGCGCGTGGCCGAGATCGCCGCGCTACGTGTAGGGGACGTCGACTTCATGCGCGGGATCGTCACCCCGGCGATCCAGTACCCGGCCGAGGAGCTAAAGACCGAGGCGTCCAAGAACCCGATCCCGATCCCCACCGAGCTCGCCGTCATGCTGAACGCCAACCCGGTGCAGTGGGGGAGCGACACCATCGTCGTCGGCGCGTTCGGTCGCCCGGTGTCGCCGTACACGATCGAGCAGGCATTCGCGGCCGCACGGGAGACCGTGGACGGACTACCCGCCGGGTTCCGCATCCACGATCTGCGGCACTACTTCGCGAGCCTGCTCATCGCCGCCGGCCTCGACATCAAGACCGTGCAGGCCCGCCTCCGCCACGCGTCAGCGAAGACAACCCTCGACACCTACGGACACATGTGGCCCGACCGAGATGAGTCTTCGAGAGCCGCAGTGAGCGCCGCTCTGCGCTTCGCGCCCGGGCAGATGACGGGTACTGCGGCTGGACGCCAGTAGCTCTCAAGGCTGAGGCGGGTTCGACCGGAACCACGCGAGAGCTCGCTCAAGGGGCTCGTACACCCAGCGCCAGAGGGCCTGCTCCTCGTACAGCGTGGCGCTCGCTTGGTAGCCAGGGCGCGGGGGGCATTCGCGCCACAGCCAGCCGCCTCCGAACGGACCTACCCCAAACGGGCCCTCACCGAATCCGACCGCCATCGTCGCGTGCACGCCTCGATGATCAGCTTCGCCACGGACGTACACCATGGCGACGAGGTTCCGGCGATCAGGGTCGTTGCCGGCCCAGGCGACCTGTGCGCGGCCGCTGACACCGTAGGCGGTCCATAGGCCATAAACGTGGCTGAGGGCCTCGGCTGTCCGGGTGAGGACGGCCTGCTCGTCGTCGGCGTCGATCGCTTCCCGGATCGCGCTGACCGCCGACTCCAGGCCGCGGAGGCGTATCTCCCGGGGCGATGCAGAGGGTTCAGGGGGCATGGCTGACACTAACGCGAGTC
>NZ_JBQGCX010001392.1:0-1613 GCF_052038725.1 Actinosynnema sp. | reverse complement strand
AGCAGCAGCGCGATCGTCATCGGGCCCACCCCACCCGGCACCGGGGTCAGCCACGACGCGCGCTCGGCCGCGCCCGCCTGGTCCACGTCGCCGACGCCGCCGGGGTGGTAGCCCGCGTCCACGACCACCGCGCCCGGCTTGATCCACTCGCCGCGCACCAGCTCCGGCTTGCCCACCGCGGCCACCACCAGGTCGGCGCGGGCCACGTGCTCGGCCAGGTCCTCGGTGCGCGAGTGGCAGGTGGTGACCGTGGCGTCGCGGGCCAGCAGCAGCGCGCTCACCGGCTTGCCCAGGATCGGGCTGCGACCGACCACGACCGCGTGCATCCCGGCCGGGTCGATGCCGTTGACGTCCAGCAGCCGCAGGATCCCGCCGGGCGTGCACGAGTGGAAGCCCGGCTCACCGAACGCCATCGCCGCGTAGGAGGCCATGGTCACGCCGTCCACGTCCTTGGCGGGCGCGATCGCCTCGAACGCGGCCCGCTCGTCGACGTGCGACGGGACCGGGTGCTGGAGCAGGATGCCGTCGACGGCGGGGTCCTGCGACAGCTCGGTGATCTTGGCGACCAGCTCGGCCGTGGTGGTCGACGCGGGCAGCTCCACCGCGCGCGAGTCGATGCCGACCCTGCGGCAGCGGGAGCGCTTCATGCGCACGTAGGTCTGCGACGACGGGTCCTCGCCGACCAGGACCGTGGCCAGCAGCGGCGCGCGGCCGTGCTGTTCGCCGAACTCCCGCGCGGCGACCGCCGTGGAGTCGTAGATCGCGTCTGCTGCGGCTGTTCCGTCGAGTGTCCGAGCGGGCACGGGCACACCCCTGTCATCCGGTGGATGAGGGGCACCCAGGCGGGCGATGCCTGCTCTGCTCGCACTCCCCGGTGGTGACCCACCCTCGCCAGTCGTGCTGCGCCATCGTAACCCCTCGGTGTCAAGCCGGTTCACGCCTTGGACGGTTTTGCGCGGGCGGGGCGGGCGTTCCTACCGTGGGTCGACGCAGCGGGAACGGGAGGGCGGCGCCGTGCGACTGGTGGTCACGATCAGCCTGGAGGTCGAGCCGGACGAGGTCGGGCCGGCCACGTCGCGGGTCGCGGACGCCTTGCGCGACAACGGGATCGCGGTGCACGGGGTGGGCGGCCTGCCGCTGCCCGCGGCGCCCCGGCCGTTCCCGCCCGCGCGGCCGGACGTGGAGCTGCTGGTGCTGCCGGACTCCCGGCGGGTGCTGCACCTGGGGCGCGCGCTGCCGCTGAGCAGGCGCGAGTTCGACCTGCTGCTGTTCCTGTGCGAGCACCCGGACCGGGTGCACGGCAGGCGCGAGCTGATCACCAGGGTGTGGGGCGGGGACGGGAGCCGGGGCACCCGGACGGTGGACGTGCACGTGCGGCGGCTGCGGCACAAGCTCGGCAGCGCCGCCGGGGTGATCACCACGGTGCGCGGGGCCGGGTACCTGGTGGAGGCGGGGGAGCGGGTGCTGGTGCACCGGGCCGGTGAGCCTGGGGAGTTGTTGGTGGGCAACGGGTAAGGGCTGTCCACTGTGGACTTGACCCGGCTGCGGGCTTAGCCGGGCTGCGGGCTTGGCCGGGGGTGTGGCCGGGCTGGGGTTCGGCCGGCTGCGGTTCG
>NZ_JBQGCX010001391.1:0-2668 GCF_052038725.1 Actinosynnema sp. | reverse complement strand
GATCGACCACCACGCGCAGGCTCCCCCGCCACACCGCTCACCGAGCCCCCGGAGGCGCTCCGACCCGCACCCGGCGGTCGGCGACCACCGGGTGCGCGCCCGCTCCGCGTCGACCCACGCGCAGGCCGACGCCGCCTGACTCCGCCCGACCCCGCTGTCAGACCGCGACCAGGTGCGGCACCTGCGGCTCCTGCTCATCAGGCAGCGGCTCCAGCTCGGCCTGGGCGTCGCTCAGCATCCGCTGCGCCACGAGCAGCTGCTCGGCCACCCGCTGCCGCCCGGCCTTGAGCTCCGCGACCCGCCGCTCCGCCT
The DNA here is from genome assembly GCF_052038725.1 of Actinosynnema sp. Lineage (NCBI taxonomy): Bacteria > Bacillati > Actinomycetota > Actinomycetes > Pseudonocardiales > Pseudonocardiaceae > Actinosynnema > Actinosynnema sp. Next base: position 2,356 of record NZ_JBQGCX010001391.1, on the reverse strand, counting down.
CGGCCACGATGGCCGCGGCGTGCTCGGCGGCCTCGGCGACCAGCCGCTCGGCCTCCGCCCGGCTCTCCGCGTCCCGCCGGGCGAGCGCGGCCAGCGCCTCGCCGCGCCGGGCGCGCATCGCCTCGGTGAAGTCCGACTCGACCTGGGCGCGCAGCAGCGCCGACTGCTCGTCGAGCTCCCGCCGCTGCTCCGCCGCCTCGCGCGCCGCGGCCTCGGCCTCCTCGCGGGTGGCCCTGGTCGCCTCGTGCTGCTCGCCGACCAGCCGCTCCCACTGCTCCCGCAGGCTCGCCGCCGCCCGGTCCGCGTCCGCCCACGTGCGCTCGGCCGCCGCCCGAGCGCGCGCGGTGATCTCCTCGGCCTGCCGGTGGGCCAGCTCGACCCGCCTGCGCAGCCGCTCCTCCAGCGCCTCGACGTCCACCGGCGAACCGCTGATGCGGTCCACCTTCGCCCGCAGCTCCCGCACCTGCTCGCGGGCCTCCTCCAGCTGCCGGGCCAGGTCCTCCGCGCGCGCCACGGCGGCGTCCCGGTCGGCGGCCAGCAGCCGCGTCCCGGTCTCCGCCTCGCGCACGTAGCCCTGGACCTGCGCCCTGTCGTAGCCGCGCCATGCCCGGTCGAAGTCGACGCGCAGGGGGAGGAGTTCTTCGCGGACCTCGCCAGTCGTCACCGTGTCAGCTCCCCTCTTCAACTGTCGTGTGTCCCCGCTCACGGCGGGATGATCTCCAACGTCCTCCGGAGCACCCCGGTTCCGCAAGGGGCGCAACCCGTGCAGCGCAAACCATAGCCGCTGCGACCTGGGCCGTCCCTCCTCTGTGGACGGCTGCTGAACCGGTGCAGCCAGTGGGGTGCGACACCCGGCCGGTTGCCCGCGCCCGCCACCGGGTACCTCCGGCGCACCGGCCCCCGAGGCCGACCGGGAAGGGGGTGGGACCTGGTGGTCCTGGACATCGGTTCCGAGGGCGCCGCGCGCCCGCTGTCGCTGGACCTCTCGCAGCGCACGCCGCCGCTGGCGCGCGTGCGGCGCTGGGCGGGCGAGGTGCTCGCGGGCCTGGACGACGAGCAGCTCGGCGACACGATGCTCGTGGTGACCGAGCTGGTCAGCAACGCGTTCGACCACGGCCGGGCGCCGCGCGCGCTGCGGCTGCACCGCAAGGGCGCGCCCTGGCTGGTGCGCGTGGAGGTGGACGACGCCTCCCCGTCGCTGCCGGTCATCGGCCGCTCCCGCCTCGGCGGCTACCGGGGCCGGGGGATGCTGATCGTGTCGAACCTGTGCCGGGGGTGGGGCGTCACCCACCGGTCGGGCGGCAAAACGGTGTGGGCCGAGATCGCCTGCGCGTCGTGACGGCCTGATCGGCCCGACCGGCCCTATCCTGCCCCCGGTACGACGCGCCGGGCGCGCCCGGCGGGCACGCGACGGGGGTGCGGGCGGAGATGGCTCAGGCGGGGCTCGCGTTCCCCGGTGACGGCGAGATGGCGCGGCTGATGCGCGCCCACGCGTGGGCGGACGGCCCGCTCGGACCGGTCGAGGACTGGCAGGCCAGCCAGCGCACGGCGGTGCGGAACTGCCTGACCTCGCCGTTCCGGATGTTACTGTGGTGGGGCCCCGAGCTGCGGTTCCTCTACAACGACGCCTACCTGCCGCTGCTCGGGGTCAACCACCCCGCGCTCGGCAAGCCGGGCGAGCGGGTGTGGTCGGAGATCTGGCACATCATCGGGCCGATGCTGCGGTCGGTGCTGGAGACCGGCGAGGCGACCTGGTCCGAGGACCTGCTGCTGCCCATGCGCAGGCACGGGTACCTGGAGGAGACGTACTGGACGTACTCCTACAGCCCGCTGCACGACGACGACGGCGTGGTGCGCGGGGTGTTCACCGCCGTCAGCGACACCACCGAGCGGGTGGTGGGCGAGCGCAGGCTGGCGGTGCTGCACGACCTGGGCGCGCGGGCGGGCGACGCCCGCGACGTGGACGAGGCGTGCGCGCTGCTGGTGGACGCCCTCACCGGCTCCGGCCGGGACGTGCCGCACGCGGAGCTGCACCTGCGCGACCCCGGCGGCGGGCTGCGGCGCGTCGCGGCCGGACCGGGGGAGCCGCCGCCCGAGGGGACCTGGCCGCTGCGCGGGGTGCTGGAGAGCGGGGAGCCCGCCGTCGTGGAGGACCTGCACCTGCTCGACCCGCCGCTGCCCTCGGGCGACTGGCAGGCCCCGCCCCGGCGGGCGGTCGTGCTGCCGCTGCCCGGCGACGGGGACGAGCCGGTCGGCGTGGTGGTGCTCGCCTCCTGCTCGGGCCGCGAGCTGGACGAGCCGCACCGGGCGTTCCTGTCGCTGGTCGCCCGCCAGTGCGCGGCCGTGGTCAACGCCG
>NZ_JBQGCX010001390.1:0-10156 GCF_052038725.1 Actinosynnema sp. | reverse complement strand
CAGTTCCAGGCGGACATCCTCGGGGTTCCGGTGATCCGGCCGGTGGTGAACGAGACCACGGCGCTGGGCGCGGCCTACGCGGCGGGGTTGGCGGGCGGGTTCTGGGAGTCGGAGGCCGACATCCGGCAGAACTGGGCCCAGGACACGCAGTGGGACCCCGCGATGGACGACTCGCTGCGGGAGAAGCAGTACCGGAGCTGGAAGAAGGCCGTGACGAAGACCTTCGACTGGGTGGAGGACGAGGACTGAGCTCGGCCACGGGTGAAGGGCTGCGAGCTGAAGGTCACAAGCTCAAGGTCAAGAGCTGAAGGGCAAGAGATGAAGATCAAGAGCTGAAGAGCGCGCCTCGCCGGCGGGGCAGACCTCCAAAAAAGAGGGGGACGGGCTCTGCCGGCCGGTGACTGTTGGTCCTGTGGTCCCGTTTACCACTGCGGTGGGCGGGGTCCCTCTTCTCCGTTTGGCCTCCTTTCAGGCAAGCACGCTCGTCAAGACGCCGTTGGGCACCCCGGTCTGCCGCAGAGTGCGGCGGCGTCTTGACAAGCGTGCTCGGGCTTCGCCAGGCCAAACGGAGAAGAGGGACGCGGGATTGGCTGGCTGCGGGCTCGCTGCGCTCGCCCCGCAGCCCGCGAAGCGGTGAGGGGCTCAGTCCAGGTCGTCGTGCCGCATCAGCTGCCGGCCCGCCTCGGTGATCGAGCCCGTCAGCGACGGGTACACCGAGAACGTCGTTGCCAGGTCCTCCACGGTCAGCTGGTTCTGCACCGCCAGCGCGATCGGCAGGATCAGCTCGCTCGCCGTCGGGCCCACGACCACGCCGCCGATCACCACGCCGGTCGCCGGGCGGCAGAAGAGCTTCACGAAGCCGCGGCGCAGGCCCTCCATCTTGGCCCTCGGGTTGGTCGCCAGGGGCAGCATGACGGTTCGGGCCGGGACCTCGCCGGAGTCGATCGCCTGCTGGCTGATGCCGACCGTGGCGATCTCCGGGTTCGTGAACACGTTCGCCGCGACGGTCTTCAGCTTGATCGGGCTCACGCCCTCGCCCAGCGCGTGCCACATCGCGATCCGGCCCTGCATCGCCGCGACCGACGCCAGCAGCAGCACGCCCGTGCAGTCGCCCGCCGCGTACACGCCCGGCACCGTCGTGCGCGACACCCGGTCCACCGGGATGTACCCGCCCTTGCCCAGCTCGACGCCGATCCGGTCCAGGCCGAGGCCCTCGGTGTTCGGGACCGAGCCGACGGTCATCAGGGCGTGGCTCGCCTCGACCACCCGGCCGTCCGCCAGGTGGATCCTCACGCCGTCGCCGGTGTTCTCCACCCGGTCCGCGCGCGCGTGCTTCACCACGGCGGTCCCGCGCTCGGCGAACACGTCCTCCAGCACGGCCGCCGCGTCGGCGTCCTCGTGCGGCAGGACGCGGTCCCGGCTCGACACCATGGTGACCTTCACGCCCAGCTCGGTGTACGCCGACGCGAACTCCACGCCCGTCACGCCCGAGCCGATCACCGCCAGGTGCTCGGGCAGCTCCGGCAGGTCGTACAGCTGCCGCCAGTTCAGCACCCGCACGCCGTCCGGCTCCGCGCCCGGCAGCACCCTCGGGGTGGCGCCGGTGGCGATCAGCACGACGTCCGCCTCCAGCACCTCCTCGGACCCGTCCTCGGTCCGCGCCAGCACCCGGTGCTGCGCCAGGCCGCGCTCGTCGTCGCGGAACTCGGCGCTGCCGATGATGATCCGCACGCCCTCGCGCTGGAGCCGCGCCCGCACGTCCGCGGACTGCGCCAGCGCCAGGCCCTTCACCCGACCGTGCACGACGGGGAGCTCGACCGCAGCCTCGGTGTCGTCCGTCCGGATGCCCAGCTCACCCGCGCTGCGGAACGCCGACCGACTGGCGGCGGAGGCGATGAACGCCTTCGACGGCACGCAGTCGTACAGCACGCACGCGCCACCGAGGCCCTCGCGCTCGATGACGGTCACGTCCGCGCCGTGCTGAGCCGCGACCAGCGCCGCCTCGTACCCAGCGGGCCCACCGCCCATGATGACGATGCGGGTCACGGGGGGTTCCTCTCTGTCCAGAAGACAACGGGTGTCCGGATCGACAACCGCTCACAACCGTACGAACCGTACGCGGTCGGGTGTCGCAGCGTGTCGCGCGGTCTTCTCGACCCTCCGGGTGATCTCGATGTCGCTAGGCTGTCGGCGTGCCGCTCTATGCCGCGTACGGGTCCAACATGGACCCGAACCAGATGAAGGAGCGAGCCCCGTACTCCCCCATGGCGGGGACCGGCTGGCTCGTCGGATGGCGTCTGACGTTCGGTGGCGAGGACCTCGGCTGGGAGGGCGCGCTCGCCACCATCGTCGAAGATCCCGACTCCCAGGTGTTCTGCGTCCTCTACGACGTCAGCACCCTCGACGAGTCGAGCCTGGACCGCTGGGAGGGTGCCCTCGGGCTCTACAAGAAGATCAGACTGCGCGTGCAGACCATGGAGGGCTCCGAGGTCGCCTGGCTGTACGTGCTGGACGCCTACGAGGGCGGCCTGCCCTCGGCCCGGTACATCGGCGTGGTGGCGGACGCGGCGGAGGCCGCGGGCGCGCCCGACGACTACGTGGCCGACCTGCGCGTCCGCCCGTGCCGCAGCGTCGGCCCGCAGGGGCCCCAGTGACCCGGTGACGCGGTGAGCGCGTGACCGGGAGGCGGCCCCGCCCACGGCGGTGGGGCCGCGCGACGGGCCGGTCGCACGACCAGCGGTGTCGCCTGAAGCGGTGAACTTCGGGCACCGGGAACGATCAGCGGGCGATCAGCGGGGGGCTATCATCCGCGCCGCGCCCCCCGCGCCGACCCGCGAGCGCCGCCCGAGGCGGGCCGTCCCGGCTAGGACGGCGTCTCCGCGAGCAGCTCCTCCAGGTGGTGCACCATCCGCCGGAAGTCCACCGGCGCGACCGTGCTCCACGCGACCTGGCCCGGCTGGGCCCGCCGCATCTGCACGTACCGCCCCTCAGGGCCGTCGAAGAACGCCACGACCCGGTCCGGCCGCACCCGCTTGCCCCACTTGTCCCGCCCGGCCGCGCCGAACTGCCCGCGGTTCCCGGCGTCCCGGAACATCTCGGCCAGCACGTGCGCGTCCTCGCCCCGCAGCCCGCGCTCCTTGAGCCCGCGCTCCAGGTCCTCCGGCTCCAGCACGTCCGCCGCGGCGGCCTCCAGGTCGGCGCTGGGCAGGGTCACCGAGTGGCCCGGCCCCGGCCCGAGCGGCGGCACGGCGCTCAGCGCCTCGCGCGGCATCCCCTCGGCGGACGCCGCGCGCAGGGTGATCCGGTCGCCGTCGAGCACCGCCAGCGCGGCGGACTGCCCCTTGGCGGCGACCAGCACCCGCACGCTGCGCCCGTCCAGCCACAGCCTGCCGTCGACCTCGCGCTGCGGCCGGTTCAGCAGGTGCAGCAGGTCCTCCAGGGTGGGGTCCAGGTCCAGCCGCCTGCCGAGGCCGCGCAGCTCCAACCCCTCCCACGCCCGGTCCTCCAGCAGGCGCCGCTCCCCGTCGGTCTTGCCGGGGGAGGGCACCTTGAGCACCAGCGGCATGGTCTCCAGCCGCAGGTGCTCCCAGAGCACGTCGAACTCCAGCGCGGAGATGGTCACCGGGGCGCGCAGCCCGCTCTCGCCCAGGTCGAGGCCGAACGTGGTCATCGGTCGGACTGGTCCTCCCCGATCACCGGGGCCGCGCCCCGGCCGACCCCGTACACGTCGCCGGTCTCCCGCAGGTAGTCGGCGGCGTCGTGCAGCTGCTCCTCTTCCTCCTCGGCGCGGCGACCGCCGAGCCCGCCGAACGGGTCGAACGCCTGCCCCTGCGGGGCGAGCTGGACCGCCCGCCGGTGCGTGGTGTCCCCGCCGTTCTGGTTGGCCGCGCCCGCGAGCGCGCCCGCCGCGCCACCGGGGCCCATGGCCGCCGAGTGCTGCGCGTTGGCGGCGGTGAACGCGCCCAGCTCGCCGGAGCTGATGGCCGTGGTGCCGCTGGTCTGGCCGGGGGCGACCACGTGCAGGCCGTTCACCTCGGCCGCGCGCTGCCCGGTCGTGGTGTCGTGCCGCTCGGAGCCGTGCTGCTCGCCGTCCTTGCCGCGCCCCTTGGCCCCGGTCGTGCCGCCGACCCCGACGCCGCCGGTGGTGGGCTTGGCCGTGCCGGTGGTCTCGGAGCCGCGCGGGCCGGTGCCGCCGTTCGCCGGGTTCGCCTGCGAGACGTGCGTGCTGGAGCCGCCCTTGGTCGTGGTGGTGGCGGGCCTGGTCTCGGTCGCGGGCCTGGTGGCCGGGCGGGTCGCGCCGGGACCGCCCCGGCCGCCGCCGCGCGTGCCGCCGCGACCGCCGACGAGGCCGTGCCCGTAGGACACGCCCGCCGCGTCGCCCCGGACCACGTCGCCCGCGGTGATCGCCACCTGCGGGGGCTGGCTGAACTGGCCGAGGGTCGAGGTGTTCGCGGTCGTGCTGGAGGCGTACGTGGTCATGACGTCGCGGGCGCGCTGCTCGGCGATGTTCTGCGCGCGCTCCTGCACCTCGAAGTCGGTCTGCACGCCCACCAGGTGCGCGAGCCCGGACAGGATCGTGCCGGGGTCCTCGGCCGTCACCTTGACCGGCTCGGGCATGTCCGCGCGGGCCTTGGCGATGTAGTCGGCCTGCATCTGGGTGGAGGCGCGCATGATCACCGCGCCGGTCCTGGCGTGGTCCGCCCACTCGGCGAGCGGGTTGATGCCCGCGCGCGCCTGGTCGGCCGCGAGGCCCTGCCACTGCGCGCCGGAGCGCGCCACGCCCTCCTGGAGCTGCGCGTTGATCTCCACCAGCGCGCCCGCGATCCCCTCCCAGCGCTCCAGCGAGGTGAACGACGCCCTCGGGCCGGGGCCAGAGTTGATCTTCTTGTACAGCTCCTCGTGGCTGTAGCCGCTCCAGCGGTGCCCGTCGGACACAGGAAGCCTCCCCATCGCGCAGGCGGTCAGCAGCCGCCCTGCTGCTCCATCAATCCGCTGTTGTCGTCCTCGATCACCTGGTACTGCCGCTCGACCAGCGTCAGCGCGTCCATCGCCGACTTGAGCTGCCGCTGGTAGCCCTGCAGCGCGTCGAGCGCCGAGTCGCCCGAGTCCACGGAGCGCTCGTTGAACTTCTCCGCGGCCTCGATGCTCACCGGGTCGCCCGCCCACGGGCGCACCCTGACCTCGGTCACGGCCATCTCGATCTGCTGGTCCAGCTTGGACAGCGCGCCGGAGAAGGCGGACTTCAGGCTCGGGATGGCGCTCGGGTCGACGTCCAGGGCCTGCCCGGCTCCGGGGAGGGCACTCCCCGTGCCCGCACCCCTTACGTGGTCATCCTTCGGCATGGCGCTACCTCCCAACGTCATCAGCGCACAGTCACTCTAACCAGAGCGTCCGACAGCGGGGAGTGGGTGTGGGTGACTTCCCCCGCGCGGGTCACTCCCTTTGCCGCAATCCGGTCACCGCGGCTTCGGCCGCCCGCCTCGCGCCCTGGCACAGCACGTCCTGGGGCAGCGGGGTGCTGTTGCCCCCGTCGCGGAACATCACGTCGAGGAACTGGCCCTGCGCCACGTCGACCTCCACGTTGCACACGTCCTCCACGCCGGGGGTGCGCACCACCAGCGCCGGGAACCCGACGACCTCGATGGTCTCCACCTCCACCTGCGCGTAGTCGTCCAGCCACAGCAGCACGCCCTCCCCGGTCACCAGGGCGAGCCGCACCACGTTGCCGCTGACGTTGCTGCGCAGCGAGCAGGCCCGCGCGCCCGCCAGGCTCGTCTCGACGTACTCGTTCTCGGGGTTGTCCAGGCTCAGCTCCCCCCGCTGCTCCTCGTTCAGCAACGAGCACGGCGCCACTCCGTCGAGCGGCATTTCGCTCGGACGGGGGAACAACGATGGGGGAGGGGTGGTGGTCACGCTCAGTGGTTCGTCCACGTGCCCGTCGGCCTTGGGCGCGGGGGACGGGGTCGTGCACGAGACCAGCACCGGCAGCGCCAGGAGCGCGCCGAGCAGAGCACGAGCGGCCTTCACGCGCGCCTACCGCAGCCGGGCGGGGAAAACGCTGTCCCGCCCTCGCGCGAACCCGCTCGGCAGCGGGGAGCGCCCACCCGCGTTGATCTCCACCGGATCCACAGCCCGCGACGCTAGTGCTTTTCCACCGCGAGCAACACCCCGACGTGACCGCCGTCCTGCGGTCTGCTAGTCGGTGGTGAACCCCTCGTGGCGCTCGGCCAGCGCGTCGAGGAACGGCCGGTGGACGTCCGCCGCCCGACCGTCCGGACCGGACTCGACCTCCACCACCCAGTCCGCGTCCTCGGCGTCGTCCTCGCCCGCCAGCAGCTCCTTGTGCACCAGGCACGGCGACCAGCCCGCCGCCAGCAGCTCGGCGGCGACCTCCTCGGCCACGTCCCGGTCGTGCAGCACCAGCAGCACCGGACCGGCCGCGGCGCCCTCCGCGCCCGCGTCCGCGCCGCCCTCCAGCAGCCCGCGCGAGACCAGCGCGTCCCGCAGCGCGGCGGCGTCCGGGGTGTGCGCGGCGTCCAGCCCGGCCGCGCGGGCGCCCTCGGCGTTGCCCGCCGAGTCGTCGCAGAACAGCGTCGCCGACGGCGAGTGCTGGAGCACCCGCAGCGCCCGCCGGAACGCCTCGGGGTCCGGCGCGGCCACCCCCAGCCGCGCGGACGAGACCACGGCGTCGACCTCGCGGTCCAGCCCGAGCGCCGCGAGGTCCGCGCCGATCCGGTCGGTGGCGTTGGTCAGCAGCGCGACCCGGCAGCGCCCGCGCACCGCCCGCACCAGCTCCAGCGCCTCGGGCACCACCTCGCCCACCCGGCTCCACGCCCGCACCGCCGAGGCCGCGACCTCGCCGTCGACCCCACGGGCCACCAGCGCGCCGACGACCGCGTCCCGCCACCGCGCGTCCGTCTCGGCCCCGACCAGCGCGGGCCCGGCCACCGAGCGGGCGGTCTCCGCGAGCAGCCCGCGCCGCAACCCGTGCGCGTCCTCGATCGGCGCGTCCGGCCCGAACCTGCGCAGCACCCCGTCCAGGTCGAGCAGCAGCAGCGTCGGCGCGCTCACCGCCGCCTGTCCCGGCCGACGAGCAGGAACAGCACCACCGGGATCAGCAGGAACACGAACGGCGACTTCACCAGCCCGGCCAGCAGCACGAACCCGACCAGGACGGCGGGCCCGGCCACCGCCACGTTGACCCCGCGCCGCGCGGGCAGCCCCGGCGGCGGGGGCATCGGCCGCACCGCCGTGGCCGCGCTCAGCGCGGGGTGCGGGTGCGGCAGGTCGGAGAACAGGTCGAGCAACTCGCCCCGGTTCCTGGCCGCGGTCGCCCGCGCCGTCCGCTCGCCGTACTCGTCCACGTCGAGCCTGCCCGCGCTGAGGTGCTCACCGAGCACGCGCAGCGCGTCCTCGCGCTCGGCGTCGCCGACGCGGATCTCCCGATCACCCACGCCCCGAGCTTATTCCCTCAGCTCGCACAGGACGGCCCCCTGCGCCACCGGCGACCCGGCCTCCACCGCCAACCCGGTCACCACACCCGCCTTGTGCGCGGTCACGGGGTTCTCCATCTTCATCGCCTCCAGCACCGCGACGAGGTCCCCGGCGGCCACCCGCTGCCCCTCCTCGACGGCGACCTTCACGACCGTGCCCTGCATGGGCGCGGCCACCGCGTCCCCGGAGACCTGCGAGGCGCCGCCCGCGCGCTTCCGCCTCCCGGCCCGCGCGGGCGCGGTGGCCGCGGGTCGGGCGGGGCCACCGCCGAGGTCGCCGGGCAGCACGACCTCGACCCGCCTGCCGCCGACCTCGACCACGACCCGCTGCCGGGGCTCCTCCGCCTCCCCGACCTCGCCGCCGCCCTCGAACGGCGCGATCGAGTTCTCGAACTCGGTCTCGATCCACCGCGTGTGCACCGAGAAGCCCTCCGCGTCCCCCACGAACGCGGGATCGCGCACCACGACCCGGTGGAACGGCAGCACGGTCGCCATCCCGTCCACGACCATCTCGTCCAGCGCCCGCCGCGCCCGCTGGAGCGCCTGCTCCCGGTCCTCGCCGGTCACGACCAGCTTCGCCAGCAGCGAGTCGAACTGCCCGCCCACGACCGTGCCCGCCTCGACCCCGGCGTCCACCCGGACCCCCGGCCCGGACGGCAGCGCGAACCCGGTGACCACGCCCGGCGCGGGCAGGAAGCCGCGCCCGGCGTCCTCCCCGTTGATCCGGAACTCGATCGAGTGGCCGCGCGGCTCCGGGTCCTCGGTGAACCGCAGCGGCAGCCCCTCGGCGATCCGGAACTGCTCGCGCACCAGGTCGATCCCGGAGGTCTCCTCGCTCACCGGGTGCTCCACCTGCAACCGGGTGTTGACCTCCAGGAACGAGATCGTCCCGTCCACGCCCACCAGGTACTCCACCGTCCCGGCCCCGTGGTAGCCCGCCTCGCGGCAGATCGCCCGCGCCGACGAGTGGATCGTCGCCCGCTGCTCGTCGGTCAGGAACGGCGCGGGCGCCTCCTCGACCAGCTTCTGGTGCCGCCGCTGCAACGAGCAGTCGCGCGTGCCCACCACGACCACGCCGCCGTGCTGGTCGGCCAGCACCTGCGCCTCCACGTGCCGGGGCCTGTCCAGGTACCGCTCCACGAAGCACTCGCCCCGCCCGAACGCGGTCACCGCCTCGCGCACGGCGCTGTCGAACAGCTCCGGGACCTCCTCCAGCGTCCGCGCGACCTTCAGCCCGCGCCCGCCGCCGCCGAACGCGGCCTTGATCGCCACCGGCAGCCCGTGCTCCCGCGCGAACGCCACCACCTCGTCCGGCCCGGACACCGGGTCGTTCGTGCCCGGCACCAGCGGCGCGCCCGCGCGGGTCGCGATGTGCCTGGCCGTCACCTTGTCGCCGAGGTCCCGGATCGCCTGCGGCGACGGCCCCACCCAGGTCAGCCCGGCGTCGACCACGGCCTGCGCGAAGTCGGCGTTCTCCGACAGGAAGCCGTAGCCGGGGTGCACCGCGTCGGCCTCGGCGCGCTTGGCCGCGTCGAGCAGCTTGTCCACCGACAGGTACGTCTCGGCGGCCGTCGTCCCGCCGAGGGCGAACGCCTCGTCGGCCAGCCGCGCGAACGGGGCGTCCCGGTCGGGGTCGGCGTACACCGCGACGCTGGCGAGCCCCGCGTCCCGACAGGCCCGGATGACCCGGACCGCGATCTCGCCGCGGTTCGCGATGAGGACCTTGCGCAGTGGCACGGCGTCCTGCCTTCCTCCGGAACGGGACGCGGCTCCGCCGGGGCGTCACCGCTGGACCTGGCCGCCGGGCGGGGCCGCCCGGCTTTGCTACTGGTGAGTTTAGTTAGCGCGGGGCGCGCGACAACCGCGAAGCCGCAGCGGCGGGGGTGCGAGAATCCGGCGGTGTCCAGGCCGCCGCTCACCGCTCTGCTCACCGCCTGCCTGTCCGTCGCGATCACCGCGGCGGGCCTCGGTTACGCCTGGTCGCTGCGGGCTCCCGACCGCGCCCCCGCGAACGACGACCGGGTGAGCCCGATCTGCGGGACCCGCGAGTGCGAGCCGGTCGCCGAGGCCGCCGTCGGGTCCGACGTGGTGCGGGTGATGGTCGGCGACCGGATCAGCCGCATCGCCACCGAGGGCGCGTCCGGGACGGTCATGTTCGAGCTGACCATCGCCGAGTACGGGGTGACCGAGGACGTCGGGTCGTTGGAGCTGGAGTGCGTCGACTCGCCGGTCGCGGCGGTGTGCCTGGTGCAGGGGCAGGCGCGCGGCAAGCGGTACGCCGAGGCGCTGGTGCGGCAGGACGGGCTGTGGTCGCGGGCGCTCGGCGGGTACCAGGGCGACGGCGGGTACGTCGGGCTGCACGACGTCAACGGCGACCAGGTCATGGACGTGGTCGTGGTGCAGCGGCGGTGCGCGGAGGGCGTGGACTGCCCGAAGCGGGTCGCCGAGGTGTACTCGCTGGTCGCGGACGTGGCGAACGGGGAGGACCGCAAGCTCGGGTGCACGGCGGTGGTGAACGCCGAGGCGGCCCTGCCGGGCTGGCCGGACGTGCGGCCCGCCGCGAACCAGCTGAGGGCGTGCCCGGCCGCCGGGTCGTGAGCGCCGCGGACGGCGACGGCCCCGGCCACCTGGGGGGGTGACCGGGGCCGGCGCGCCGCTCGGGG
>NZ_JBQGCX010001389.1:0-1889 GCF_052038725.1 Actinosynnema sp. | reverse complement strand
GGTGCGCGCGGACGCCGACGTGGAGGCCGCCGTGGCGGGCACCATCCCCGCCGCCTTCGCCAACAGCGGGCAGATGTGCGTCCACGTCGAGCGCGTCTACGTGCACGAGGAGGTCTACGGCGCCTACCGCGACGCCCTCGTGCGCGCGACGAACGCGCTCCGCCTCGGCCAGGGCTACGACTACGCCTCGGACCTCGGCCCGCTCGTCTCACCCGCCCAGTTCGCGTCCGTCGAGGCGCACGTGGGCGACGCGGTGGCCAAGGGCGCGACCGTGCTCGCGGGCGGCAGGGCGCGGCCGGACGTCGGGCCGCTGTGCTACGAGCCGACCGTGCTGGAGGGCGTCACGCGCGACATGGCCGTGCACGGCGAGGAGACGTTCGGGCCGGTGCTCTCGCTCTACCCGTTCCGCACCGACGACGAGGCCGTCGCGCTCGCCAACCAGGGGGCCTACGGGCTGTCCGCGTCGATCTGGTCGCGCGACAGCCGCACGGCCCAGCGGATGGCGCTGCGCATCCGGTCCGGGTCGGTCAACGTCAACGACGGCGCGATGGCGGCGGCGGGCAGCGTCGAGGCGGGCATGGGCGGCATGGGGGACAGCGGGCTCGGCAGGCGGCACGGCGCCGAGGGCATCCGCAAGTACACCGAGAGCCAGACCATCGCCGAGCAGCGGCTGAGGCCCCTCGGGCCGTCGCCGAAGGCGCCCGTGTCCGACTTCATCCGCAGCACCAACCGGCAACTGGCGCTGCTGAAGCGGTTCCGGGTGCGCTGACCGTCCTCTTCGGACTTGGGGGAGGCGGGCCGGGAAGCCCCGACCCGCCTCCCCCGCACCGCGCTCAGCCCCCGGTCGACCGCCCCGCGTCCAGCGCGCGCAGCTCGCCCTTGACCACCTTGCCGCCCGCGTTGCGCGGCAGCGCCGGGAGCACAACCAGGTCCTTGGGCATCTTGAACGAGGCCAGCCGCCCGTCCAGGAACCCGGTCAGCTCCGGCAGCGACAGCGACCCCGCGACGGCCGCGAACGCCACCGGCACCTGCCCCCACCGCTCGTCCGGCCGCCCGACCACCGCGACCTCCAACACCGACGGGTGCTCGGCGACGGCGTTCTCCACCTCGGCGCAGTAGATGTTCTCGCCGCCGCTGATGATCATGTCCTTCTTGCGGTCCACCACCCAGACGAAGCCCTCGTCGTCCTGCCTGACCAGGTCGCCGGAGTGGAACCAGCCGCCCGCGAACGCCTCCTCGGTCTCCTGCGGCTTGCGCCAGTACCCGCGCGTCACGGTCGGCCCCCGGTAGACGATCTCGCCCACCTCGCCCGGCGCCACGTCCGCCATGAGCTCGTCGACCACCCGGTACTGGATGGTCGGGATCGGCTTGCCGACGGAGCCGAGCTTGCGCAGCGAGTCCTCCCCGCGCAGCACGCACGTGATCGGCGAGGTCTCGGTCTGGCCGAACACCGCCACGTTCAGCGCGTCCGGGAACGCCTTCGCCATCGCGCGCAGCGTCGCGTCGCTCGCGGGGGCCGCGCCCCAGCTGATGATCCGCAGCTTCAGGTCCCGCTCCGCCACGCCCGGCTGCGCGCACAGCAGGTCCCACTGCTGCGGCACGTTGAACACCACCGTCGCGCCCTCGCGCTCGTACGCGTCGAGCACCGCCTCCGGGTCGAACGCGCCCAGCGGGTGGATCACCACCGTGCCGCCGACCAGGATGTTCGCCACGATCGAGCCGAGCCCGGCGATGTGGAAGAACGGCGCGGTGAGGAAGCCGACGTCGGAGTCGTCGAAGATCTCCATCGCCCGCACGCAGGTGATCGCCTGCACCTGCATGTTCAGGTGCGACAGCAGCACGCCCTTGGGGCGGCCGGTGGTGCCGGAGGTGTACATGATCAGCGCGGT
>NZ_JBQGCX010001388.1:0-1746 GCF_052038725.1 Actinosynnema sp. | reverse complement strand
CCGTCCGCTCGGCCTCGACGAGCTCGTCCTCGGACAGCTCGTCGGTCACCGCGCCGCCTGCGTCGGGCTCGTCCTCCGGCGCGTCCAGCTCGTCGTCGTAGCCGTCGGCGTCGTCCTCGGAGTCGTCCTCCGGGTACTCGTCGTCCAGCTCCCGCTCGGCCAGCTCCTCGGCGCGCTCGTCCACCGCCAGCTCGGCCGCCAGCTCCTCCTCCGACAGCTCCTCGTCGGCGAGCTCGTCCTCGGACAGCTCGTCGTCCAGCAGCTCGTCGTCGGCCAGCTCCTCGTCCAGGTACTCGGCGTCCTCGTCGTACTCGTCCTCGTACCCGGCCTCGTCGTACTCGTCGTCCACCCCGTCCGCGTCGACCTCGTCGAGCTCGTCGTCCTCGCCCGCCGCGACCGCGACCCCGGCGGCGCCTGCGGCGGTCGCGGCGGCGCCCTCGCCGCTCGCGCCCCGCTTGACCTTCTCCTTCTTCACCCTCGGCGGCCGGGGACCGGTCACCCAGGCGATCAGCGCGCCGGGCACCCCGACCCAGCCGAGCACGAGCAGCGCGGCCAGCCCGGCGGGCACGGTGACCGGGCTGAACGACCCGCCACCCAGGTCCCCGCCCGCGACGGCGGCGAGCACGAGCATCCCCACCCCGGCCGTCAGCGCGGCCACCAGGGCGGCCCTGATCCGCAGCACCGGCGTCTCCGCCGCGTTGCGCAGGTACAGCCCCACGACCACGCCGATCACCGCCGGGAGCACCAGCACCGCCGACAGGAACGTGCTGTGCTGGTCGGGCACGGCCGCCAGCAGCGGGACGGCGGGCAGCGGCCCGCCGACGAACTCCAGCGGCGTCACCAGCACCGAGCCGAACGAGAACCCGGCGCCCACCAGGTACGCGACGGTCGCGACGACCGCGTTCGGCAGGTACCCGACGCACAGCAGCCAGATGCCCAGGCCGCTGCCGACCGTGCCGCCCAGCTCGTCGAACAGGCCGCTGGTCAGCGGCCACTCCAGCGCCAGCCCGACCGCCAGCAGCAGCGACCCGGCGGCGGTGAGCGCGAACAGCGCCAGCGCGCCGCCCCACAGCCCCCGCCGCACCACCGGGTCCACCCGCTCGAACAGCACCTCGATGAGCCCGCACCGCTCCGCGACCCCGGCGACGGCCGCGATCGCGGACACCGCCGCCGAGCCGAAGAACGCCACGGCGGGCGTCGCCTGCACCGGCCCGGTGTCGCCCATCAGGAACGCGATGAGCCCGCCGGTGGCCGCGTGCGCGCCGGAGATGCTGAGCACCACCGAGCGGGCCTGGAGCGGCTCGAAGAGGCCGAGCCGGTCGGCCGCGCTGGCCGCCGCCCGGTACACCAGCAGCATCACCAGCGCGGTCGGCAGCAGCGGCAGCACGCCCAGGTCGCCGCCGCCGACGCGCAGCGGCACGTGGTGCGCGGCCAGCCAGCCGGGCGCGGCGGCCGTGAGCACGCCCGTCGTGGAGAAGGAGGCGTGCGCGGCCGTCGAGGAGATGAGGGCGAGGAGCGCGGCCACGGCCGCGTAGCCGAGGACCACCGAGCCCGCGGCGGTCATGGTGAGCACGCGCGCGTGCTCGGCGCGGGAGAACTCCGGTGGGCGGACCAAGTCGGCCACGCCGTGCGAGGTGGATTGCAGCACCGCCATCGCTCCACTGTGTCAGCCCGGCGCCCGGCTCCTCGCGGCGGCGCGCCGGAACGGCGGGAGGGGTGGGGGGGGGGGGGGGGGGGCGCGCCCCC
>NZ_JBQGCX010001387.1:0-7937 GCF_052038725.1 Actinosynnema sp. | reverse complement strand
CGTTGACACACTAGCAGCGCATCACATATGTTGACGTTGACACACGGCGCGCTGACGCCCGATTTCTAAGAAGGTCTCGTCGATGACGACTCACAACTCCGCGGTCCTGGCGGACGACGGCATCCGCCGGCGCGAGAAGCGCGACTGGAAGGGCTGGGCATTCGTCGGCCCGTTCATGGTCGTCTTCGCGCTGGTGTTCCTCACCCCGCTCGCCTACGCGCTCTACCTGAGCTTCTTCCAGGAGAAGCTCATCGGCGGCACCGCCTTCGTCGGGTTCGACAACTACGTCCGCGCCCTGACCGACCCGCAGTTCTGGGAGGCGTTCGGCCGCGTCCTGCTCTTCCTCGTGGTGCAGGTGCCGATCATGCTCGCCCTCGCCCTCGCGGCGGCACTCGCGCTCGACAGCGCGCGCCTGCGCGGGGCGTCGTTCTTCCGCATCCTGATCTTCCTGCCCTACGCCGTGCCGGCCGTCGTGGCTGTGCTCATGTGGGGATACATCTACGGCGACCAGTTCGGCCTGACGAGCAACATCAACGACTTCCTCGGGGTCGACGCGATCACCCCGTTCGCGAAGGAGTGGATGCTGATCTCGATCGGCAACATCGTCACGTGGGAGTTCGTCGGCTACAACATGCTGATCTTCTACTCGTCGCTCAAGACGATCCCGACCGAGATGTACGAGGCCGCCTCTCTCGACGGCGCCGGCGCCTGGCGCACGATCTTCTCGATCAAGATCCCCTCCGTGCGCGGAGCCCTCGTGATCGCGACCATCTTCTCGATCATCGGCAGCTTCCAGCTCTTCAACGAGCCGAACATCCTGCGCCCGCTCGCCCCGAACGTGATCACCACGTTCTTCACGCCCAACATGTACGCGTACAACCTGTCGTTCGCCGGGCAGCAGTTCAACTACGCCGCGACGATCGCCATCATCATGGGCGTCATCACCGCGGTGATCGCCTACGTCGTGCAGCTGCGCGGCTCGAAGTCGGAGGTGCGCTGACATGGCACTCCCCCTCGCCCGCCCCACGAAGAAGCGCAACGACCCGCTCAACCCGCGTGCGTCGAAGACCCTGCTCATCGTGATGATGCTGTACGCGCTGTACACGCTCGTCCCCCTCGTCTGGCTCCTGTTCAGCTCGACCAAGACCCAGTCGGGCCTCTTCAGCTCGTTCGGGCTGTGGTTCGCCGACGACTTCGCGTTCTTCGACAACCTCGTCGCGACGTTCTCGTACCGCGACGGCATCTTCCTCCGCTGGCTCGGCAACACCCTGCTCTACGTGGTGGTCGGCGCCGGCGGCGCCACGCTCCTGGCGACCATGGCGGGCTACGGTCTCGCGAAGTTCCGGTTCCCCGGTCGGCGCGCCGTGTTCGCTGTCGTGCTCGGCGCGGTCGCGGTGCCCGGCACGGCCCTCGCGGTGCCCACCTTCCTGCTGTTCAGCGAGCTGGGCCTGACCAACACCCCCTGGGCGATCATCATCCCGTCCCTGGTCAGCCCGTTCGGCCTCTACCTCATCTGGACCTACGCGGTGGACGCGATCCCGGAGGAGCTGATGGAGGCGGCCCGCCTGGACGGCGCGAGCGAGGTGCGGATCTTCTTCTCGGTGACGCTGCGCCTGCTCGCCCCCGGCATCGTCACGGTCGCGCTGTTCGCGGTCGTGGCCACCTGGAACAACTACTTCCTGCCGCTGATCATGCTCAGCGAGCCGGACTGGTACCCGCTGACCGTCGGCCTGAACCAGTGGAACGCCGCCTCGGTCGGCGCGGGCGCCCAGCCCGTCCAGCACCTCGTGATCACCGGCGCGCTGATCACGATCATCCCCCTCGTCGCGGCCTTCCTCTTCATGCAGAGGTTCTGGCAGTCCGGCCTGAGCGCGGGCAGCGTCAAGCAGTAACCCCCGAGCGGTACCCGAGTCTCCCAATGAAGCGAGAGGACAAACCCCCGATGTCTACCACCAGCCGCCGCGCGCGGGTGGCCGTGGCGATGGCCGCCGCGCTCACCACCGCGCTCACCGCCTGCTCCTCCGGTGACAACGCCGCGAACGAGCCCGCGGGCATGACCGGCACCGCTGACGCCGTCGACGCCGCCCTGAAGGCCGGTGGCGAGATCACCTACTGGAGCTGGACCCCTTCGGCGCAGGCGCAGGTCGACGCCTTCATGAAGGAGTACCCGCAGGTCAAGGTGAACTACGTCAACGCGGGCACCAACAAGGACCAGTACACCAAGCTGCAGAACGCGATCAAGGCCGGCTCGGGCGCGCCCGACGTGGCCCAGGTCGAGTACCAGGCCCTGCCGCAGTTCGCGATGACCGACTCGCTGCTGGACCTCGGCCAGTTCGGGTTCAACGAGTTCGAGAAGGACTACACCGCCTCCACCTGGAACTCGGTGAAGGTCGGCGGCGGCCTGTTCGGCCTGCCGCAGGACTCGGGCCCCATGGCGATGTTCTACAACAAGGAGGTGTTCGACCAGTACCAGATCCAGGTCCCCAAGACCTGGGACGAGTACGTCGCCGCCGCCGAGAAGCTGAACGCCGCGGACCCCACCAAGTTCATCACCGCGGACTCCGGTGACGCCGGCTTCGCCACCAGCATGATCTGGCAGGCGGGCGGCAAGCCGTTCACCGTCGACGGCACCAACGTCAAGGTGAACCTGCAGGACGAGGGCGCCAAGAAGTGGACCGAGACCTGGAACAAGCTGGTCTCCAAGAAGCTCACCGCGCCCACCATCACCGGCTGGTCGGACGAGTGGTACCGGGGCCTCGGCAACGGCAGCATCGTCACGATGATCAACGGCGCCTGGATGCCCGGCATCCTCGAGGCCTCCGTGCCTGACGGCAAGGGCAAGTGGGCCGTGGCCCCGATGCCGACCTACGACGGCAAGCCCGCGACCGCCGAGAACGGCGGCGGCGGCCAGTCCGTCATCAAGCAGAGCGCCAACCCCGCGCTCGCGGCGGGCTTCGTGCGCTGGCTGAACCACGAGCAGGGCGGCATCGACAAGTTCATCGAGTTCGGCGGCTTCCCGGCCACCACCAAGGAGCTCGAGTCGGACAAGTTCCTGAACTTCGAGTCCGCGTACTTCGGTGGCCAGAAGATCAACCAGGTCCTGTCGCAGGCGGGCAAGGACGTCGTGAAGGGCTGGGAGTACCTGCCGTTCCAGCTGTACGCCAACAGCATCTTCAACGACAACGCCGGTAGCGCCTACGCCAACGCCAGCGACCTGAACGCGGGTCTGGCCTCCTGGCAGAAGGCCATCACCGAGTACGGCAACCAGCAGGGCTTCACCGTCACCAACTGACGCCCCTGACGCGGGGAGGCCGGGACACCTCCCGGCCTCCCCGCGAGCACCACGCACCTCCGCCAGGACAGGAGACCGGACGACATGGTCGTCAGCATCGACGCGGACCTCGCCGACGCCATCGGGCCGGTGCCGCGCAGGCTCTTCGGCTCGTTCGTCGAGCACATGGGACGCGCGGTGCACACCGGCATCCACGAGCCCGGCCACCCCGCCTCGGACGAGACCGGGTTGCGCGGCGACGTCCTGGAGCTGGTGCGCGAGCTCGGCCCCACGGTCGTGCGCTACCCCGGCGGCAACTTCGTCTCCGGCTACCGCTGGGAGGACGGCACCGGCCCGGTGGCCGACCGCCCCACCCGCTTCGACCCGGCGTGGCACACGCTGGAGAGCAACACCTTCGGCCTGCACGAGTTCGTGGACTGGGCCGACAAGGCGGGCGTCGAGCCCATGTACGCGGTCAACCTCGGCACACGGGGCATCCAGGAAGCCGCGGACGTCCTGGAGTACTGCAACCTCCCCGGCGGCACCGCGCTCAGCGACCGCCGCCGCGCCAACGGCGCGGAGCACCCCTTCGGCATCACGCTCTGGTGCCTGGGCAACGAGATGGACGGCCCCTGGCAGATCGGCCACAAGACGGCCGACGAGTACGGCCGCCTCGCCGCCGAGACCGCCCGCCTGATGCGCATGATCGACCCGCGCGTGGAGTTGGTCGTCGCGGGCTCCTCCAACGAGGAGATGCCGACCTTCGGCGAGTGGGAGCGCACCGTGCTCGCCCTCACCGCCGCGCTGGTCGACCACATCTCCGTGCACGCCTACTACCAGGAGTTCGACGGCGACGCCGACAGCTACCTGGGCAGCTCGGTCGCCTTCGACCGCTACCTGAGCCGCACCGCCGCCATCATCGACGGCGTCCTCGCGGAACTGGGGCTGGACAAGAAGATCGGCATCAGCGTCGACGAGTGGAACGCCTGGGACCAGCGGCACTGGAACGAGGTCGAGCAGCCCGCGCTGCGCGCCCAGCCGCCCGCGCACCACCCGCGCGTCATCGAGGACACCTACACCGTCACCGACGCGGTCGTCGTCGGCACCCTCCTGAACTCCTTGCTGCGCAACGTGGACCGGGTCTCCATGGCGAACCTGGCGCAGCTGGTCAACGTCATCGCGCCCATCCGCAGCGAGCCCGGCGGCCCGGCGTGGCGGCAGACCACGTTCCACCCCTTCAGCCTCACCGCGGCGCACGCGACCGGAACGAGCCTCAAGCTCTCCGTCGACGGCAGCCCGCGCATCGACACCGCCCTGCACGGACCCGTCGACCAGGTCGACGCCTCGGCGACCTACGACGCCGAGACCGGTCGGGGCGCGGTGTTCCTGGTCAACCGCTCCACCACCGAGCCCGTCGAGGTGTCGGTGCGGCTGCGCGGGGCCGCCCTGCGGCTGACCGACGCCCGCACCGTGACGATCCCGCCCGGCGGCGACCGGCACACCGCCAACACCGAGCACTCCCAGCCAGTCGCACCCACCGCGCTGGACGGCGCGACCGCGACGGCGTCCGAGGAAGGAACGACACTGTCCGCCACCCTGTCCCCGCTGTCCTGGTCCGTGCTCGTGGTGACCGACCATGGCTGAGTTCACCATCGGGGAGCACGACTTCCTGCTCGACGGCCGGCCGCACCGCGTGATCTCCGGCGCGCTGCACTACTTCCGCGTCCACCCCGACCTGTGGGCCGACCGGATCGACAAGGCCCGCCGCATGGGCCTGAACACCATCGAGACCTACACGCCGTGGAACCTCCACGAGCCGGTCGAGGGCACCTACGACTTCACCGGGATGCTCGACCTGGACCGCTTCCTGCGCCTGGTCGCCGACGCCGGGATGCACGCGATCGTCCGCCCCGGCCCGTACATCTGCGCCGAGTGGGACAACGGCGGCCTGCCCGCGTGGCTCTACCGCGACCCCGAGGTCGGCGTGCGCCGCAGCGAGCCCCGATACCTGGGCGCCGTCAGCGCGTACCTGCGCCGCGTCTACGACGTGGTCACCCCGCTGCAGGTCGACCGCGGCGGCCCGGTCGTGCTGGTGCAGATCGAGAACGAGTACGGCGCCTACGGCTCCGACAAGTTCTACCTGCGCCACCTGGTCGACCTGACCCGCGAGTCCGGCATCACCGTGCCGCTGACGACCGTGGACCAGCCGACCGACGAGATGCTCTCGCAGGGCAGCCTGGACTGCCTGCACCGCACCGGTTCCTTCGGCTCGCGCGCCGCCGAGCGCCTGGCCACCCTGCGCCGCCACCAGCCCACCGGGCCGCTGATGTGCTCGGAGTTCTGGAACGGCTGGTTCGACCACTGGGGCGACCGGCACCACACCACCTCCGCGCAGGACAGCGCAGCCGAGCTGGACGCGCTGCTCGCGGCGGGCGCGTCGGTGAACATCTACATGTTCCACGGCGGCACCAACTTCGGCCTCACCAGCGGCGCCAACGACAAGGGCGTCTACCAGCCGACGATCACCTCGTACGACTACGACGCCCCGCTCGACGAGGCGGGCAACCCGACGGCGAAGTACCACGCCTTCCGCGAGGTCATCGCCCGCTACGCGCCCGTCCCCGACGACGTGCCGCCGCCCGCGAAGCCCGCGCCGGAGTTCAGCGTCGAGCTGGACGCCGGGGCGTACGCGCTCAAGGCCCCCGAGTCGTGGGGGACCTGGGAGCGGCACGAGGCGCTGCCCGAGCTGGACGAGCTGGAGTCCATGCCCCGCATGGCCCTCTACCGGACCACCGTGGACAGCGACGTGCCCGCGACGCTGGTGCTGGGCGAGGTCCGCGACCGCGTGTCGGTGTTCCTGGACGGCCAGCCGGTCGGGACCCTGCTGCGGCAGAACCACGAGCGCGCCCTCGGCCTGGACAGGGCCAGCGGCGAGCTGGTGCTGCTGGTCGAGGACATGGGCCGGGTCAACTACGGCCCGCGCCTGGGCGAGGCCAAGGGCGTCATCGGCGGCGCGACCCTGAACGGGAAGCCGTTGACCGGCTGGGACGTCCTGCCGATCGAGCTGGACACCCCGCCCGACGCCGCCGCCACCCCGGACGGCGGCGCAGGCCCGGTGCTGCGGCGCGCGCGGTTCGACCTGGACGAGCCCGCGGACCTGTTCCTCGACACCCTGGGCTGGGGCAAGGGGATCGCCTGGGTCAACGGCTTCTGCCTGGGCCGCTACTGGTCCCTGGGGCCGCAGCGCACGCTGTACGTGCCCGCTCCGGTGCTCCGCGCGGGCGCCAACGAGCTGGCGGTGCTGGAGACGGCCACCGCCGCGACCACCGTCGCGCACTTCAGGTCCGCCCCCGAGCTGGGGCACACGGAGGCGTGACGGACCGCCCCGCGCACCGCCCCTCGGTGCGCGGGGCTTCCCAAACCCGCCCCGGTTTCGACCGAACTCGGGAACCGACAACGATGTCACGCGTCGGAACGGGGGAGGACCGGGCGCGGTGCCGCGCGGGTCGGTGCTGACCCGGGGAGGAGCAGGCGTGAGTGCGAACCGCAGGACCCCGCTGGAGCCGGGAGTGCGCCGCCGCGTCTCCATGGCCGACGTCGCCAGGCTCGCGGGGGTGTCCGCGCAGACCGTCTCCCGCGTCGCGAACGGCCACGCGAGCGTCGTCGGGAGCACCCGCGAGCAGGTCCTCACCGCCATGCGGGAACTGGGCTACCGCCCCAACAGCGCCGCGCGGGCCCTGAAGTACGGCGAGTTCCGCACCATCGGCGTCATCCTGTTCACCCTGGCCACGGTCGGCAACAGCCGCACCCTGGAGGCGATCGTCGCGCACTCGGCCGCCGAGGGCTACGCGATCACGCTCATCCCGGTCGCGGTGCCCACCCAGGACGGCGTGCTGGGCGCGTTCACCAGGCTCGACGAGCTGGCCGTCGACGCGGTCATCGTGATCATGGAAGTGCACCTGCTCGACGCCGCGACCGTCACCCTGCCGCCGGGCGTGCAGGTGATCGTCGTGGACTCGAACGGCGGCGACCGCTACAACGTGGTCGACACCGACCAGGCGCACGGGGCCAGGTTGGCGACCAGGCACCTGATCGACCTCGGCCACCGCACCGTCTGGCACGTCGCGGGCCCGGAGGAGTCCTTCGCGGCGGAGCGCCGGGCGCAGACGTGGCGCGAGACCCTGGAGGAGGCGGGCCTGCCGGTGCCGCCGCTGCGCAGGGGCGACTGGTCGGCGGACTCCGGCTACCGGATCGGCCTGGAGCTGGCCGAGGAACCGGGCTGCACGGCGGTGTTCGCGGCGAACGACCAGATGGCGCTGGGCCTGCTGCGGGCCTTCCACGCCAAGGGCATGGTGGTGCCGCGCGACGTGAGCATCGTCGGCTTCGACGACCTCCCCGACGCGACCTCCTACATCCCGCCGCTGACCACGGTGCACCAGGACTTCACCGAGGTGGGCAGGCGCTGCGTGGAGCGCGTGCTGCGGCAGGTGAGGCACGAGCCGCAGGAGGTCGGCACGAGCCTGGTGCCGACGTGGCTGGTGCACCGCGAGAGCACGGCGCCCCCACCGGCCTGAGCCGCTGCGGCCGGCGCGTCGCGGGCGGGGACACTGCCGTCATGGCTGAACGCGGTGAGGAACTGGTCGCCGAGCTGGTGCGCGCGCTGGTC
>NZ_JBQGCX010001386.1:0-2470 GCF_052038725.1 Actinosynnema sp. | reverse complement strand
GTGCCGCTGGGCGTGGCGAAGGTCCTGCTGGGCGACATGGCCGAGCGCGGGCTCATCGACGTGCACCAGACGATCTCGTCCGAGGACGGCGACCAGCCGAACATGGGCCTGATGGAGCGGGTGCTCGCGGGGCTGCGCAGGCTCTGAGCGCGGCGCGCGGCGGGGGCTCCCACCGGGGAGCCCGCAGGGGATTTCGCCCAGGGCGATCACCCGCGTCCCGGCGCGCCCTTTGCCGGAAGATCCACCTGCGACCTACTATGCCTTCAGTGTTGACCGAAGGGCAGGGGGTCGCATGAGCGCGGGACGGGAAGCGCGGCTGGCCGCGTGGATCGAGCGGTTCGCCGCCCACTTCGCCGAGGAGGGCATCCCGCTGATCGGCGGGCGCATCCTCGGCTACCTGCTGGTGTGCCAGCCCAGCGAGCGGACGGCCGCCGAGCTGTCCCAGGAGCTGGAGGCCAGCAGCGGGTCCATCAGCACCAACCTGAAGTTCCTCGTCAACGCGGGGCTGGTGACCAAGCGCACCCGCAGGGGCCGCCAGGCCGCCCAGTACCGCATCGACGAGAAGCGCTGGGCGGACCTGGTGCAGCGGAAGCTGGACGCGCTGGTCAGCGTGCGCGAGCTGACCGAGTCCGGGATGCGCCTGATGAGCGGCGACCCGGAGCGGGCGGTCAGGCTGCGCGCCGTGGACGACCTCTACGCGTGGCTGGCCACGGAGCTGCCCTCGCTCTGGGAGCGCAGGCCCTCGCGCTGATCCCCGGCGCCCTCGACGTCGCGGACGCGGGTGACCAGCCACAGGCCCGCGGTCGCGACGACGACCACGGCCGAGCCGAGCACGTGCAGCGACACCAGGGCCTCGGGGATGCCGAGGAAGTACTGGACCATCCCCGAGGTGCCCTGGGCGAGCACGGCGGCCACCAGGAGCCAGTAGCGCTTGCGCGCGGCCCCGAGGTGGAAGTGCAGCGCGAAGCCGAGCGCGATGAGCATCCCCAGGAACAGGAACAGCAGGTCGGCGTGCAGCTGCGCGACGGTCTCGATGTCCACCTGGAGGCGCGGGGTGTCCGCGTCGCCCGCGTGGGGGCCCGCGGCGGTGGTGAAGGTGCCCGCGACCAGCAGCAGGCCCAGCACGCCCGTCTGGACGCCCTGGAGGGCCATCAGGGGGCGGGGCAGCAGCGGCCGGGGCGGCGCGTCGCCCTCGCGCAGCGCGCCGACCAGGAACACGGCGTACCAGACCAGGACCATCGAGATCAGGAAGTGCACGCTCACCGTCCACCAGGCCAGGCCGGCGAGCACGGTGATCCCGCCGACGACGGCCTGCAGGACCACACCGCCGAACTGGACCAGGGCCAGCTTGAGCACGCGCGGGCGGCGGGGCCGGTCGAACCAGGCGGCCAGCACGGTCAGCGCCGTGATGATCGTGATGACGCCGGTGAGCGTCCGGTTGCCGAACTCCACCCACTGGTGCAGCGCGGCCACCTCCGGGTGCTCGACGGGGGTGAAGCTGCCCTCGAAGCACTGGGGCCACGTCGGGCACCCCAGGCCGGAGCCGGTCACGCGGACGACGGAGCCCGTGACGGTGATGCCTGCCTGGGCGAGGACCGCCGCGATGGCGAACGAGCGCTGGCCTGAGCGCAGGAAAGAGGTGAACCAGGACGGTGCGGACACGCACCGATGGTAGGCAAGGTGGTCGGCGGAGCGTGACCGGGGGTTGACAAGATCGGGCGGTGCATGGTTAGGCGGTCCGTGGCAAGGGACCTAGGTCCTGCCGACCGGACGACCGGGTGTCGGGCACGTCGCCGCCCGGCGCGGCGGGCCGGGCGGCGACGGGGTCGGCCGCGGCGGGCCGGTCAGCTCGCTGCTGCCGGGTGCCGGGGTCGCGCGTGGGGTACTCGGTCGAGCAGACCGACGGCGCTGTCGACCACGGGGAGCACGGTCGCGGGGTCGATGGGCCCCTCGAAGACGGCGTAGAGGAAACCGGACTCGAACCGCCACGTCACGTCCTGCCGCGGGCCGGGCAGGGCGTCGGTGCGCGCGGCGAACCAGCGCAGCGCCTCCGCGTTGAACGCGCTGCGCGCGCTCGCCAGGTCGAGCCCGCGCGCGCTGAACTCCACGTCCGCGGGCGAGTCCAGCGGCACGCGGCTGTCCCGGTCCCGCTCGCCCGCGACCGGCAGCCTGGCCTCGTGGGCGAGCGCCATCCGCTCGTGGTGGGGCAGGCCCCTGAGCCGGATCAGGGACATCGGCGGCAGCGGGCGGGTGGCCACCTCGATCCGGTGCTCCACCACCCAGTCGACTCCGATGAGTCTCGGGTGCCGCAGCACCCGCACCGAGTTCTCGGTGACCCGGATGTGCCAGGGGCCGCGCCGCAGGTCCAGCGCGAGGTCGGACCGGAGCGCCGACCGCTGGTAGAACCAGAACGGGAACAGGGAGTCGCGCGGTCCGAGGAGCAGCGGGCGCACCGACGCCGACCAGGGCG
>NZ_JBQGCX010001385.1:0-3321 GCF_052038725.1 Actinosynnema sp. | reverse complement strand
GACGGGGCGGCGGTGGTCGTGGACGCGCCGCTGGTGACCGGGGCCGTCGCGGCGGCCGTGGCGGCCCAGGGCGGTGCGGCGCTGGAGGCGGTGGTGGCGGCGGCGCTCGGGGCCTGGGGGAGCGGGGAAGGGGCGGGCGGTGGCGGCGCCCCAGGTGACGGCGCCGGCGGTGGCGTTGCCGGTGACGGCGTGGTGCGGGCGGTGGTGCCGCTGGTCAACGAGGTCGGGTTGCACGCGCGGCCCGCCGGGCTCATCGCGCGGGCGCTGGCCGGGCTGGACGCGCGCGTGGCCGTCCGGCACGGCGGGCGGGAGGTCGACGCGCGCAGCGCGCTGGAGCTGATGGGGCTCGGCGCGGTCGGCGGGGACCGCGTGGAGGTCGTCGCGGTCGGGGCCGACGCCGAGGAGGCGGTGCGGCGGGTGGCCGGGCTGGCCGCGCGCGGGTTCGACGGGTGAGCGCCTGCGCGCTACCCGACGTAGCCGGGACCGGGGCGCGATCGTCCGGTCGGGGTCCTGCGGACGGGCGCGCAGCGGGTGGTCCGGGCGGGCGGAAGCCCAGGTCGGCGGGTGATCCCGCGCCCGCGGGCGCACCTGGCGAGACAGGGCGCTCACCCCTTTGGCATGGTTGTGCCATGCGGCGCGCGGTGATCTCACTCATGGTGCTGGTGCTCGGCGCGACGAGCGCGTGCACCCACTCGGTCAACGGGACCCCGGTCCCAGGGGTGCTCGACGTGGAGCAGCCGTTCTCGTCGACCAGCCCCGGCAGCAGCGCCAAGCCGAGCGGGGACGACAGCGCGGCGCAGGACTACTGCGACCTGATCAGCTGGAAGGACCTGCCCTACGAGGTGGCGGACAAGTCCGCGCCGCCCACCGACGTCGGGTACGACCCGGACTTCGACCAGTCCTGCAAGTGGCAGCACAGCACCGGGACGCTCGACGTCGGCGTGACGCTGCGCTTCCGCGAGGACCGGCCGATCACGCTGGACAAGACCAACGGCGAGTACACGGTCGACGGGCGGAAGGTCGCCTACTTCGACCGGACCACGGACTCCAGCGTGCAGCCGTCGTGCGTGATGGTCATGGACTACGCCGGGGGCGGGGTCGGGATCATCGTGATCGACGGGTCGGCCAAGTACGGGGCGATCTGCGAGCAGGGCAAGGCCGTGGCGGAGAAGCTGCTGGCCCAGGAGCCGTGACCGGGCCCCGGTGAGCTCCCCGCGGGACCGGTCGGGCTGCGCGCCCGGCCGGTCCCGCCGGTCCTCGGTTCCGGGCCGTCAGCCGCAGCAGCCGCCGCCGCAGCACCCACCGCCACCTCCACCGCCCTGGGGCGCGGTCGCGCCGGAGCTCAGGCCCGCCATCGACAGCAGCTTCACCGTGTCCGCGTGCCCGTCCGGGCAGCTCGCGGGGGCGGACGCCTCGCTCATCGGGCGCTGGACGTCGAAGGTCGAGCCGCAGGCGCGGCAGCGGAACTCGTAGGTCGGCACGCGGCCATTGTCGCCCGGAGCGCGCGGTGGGCACCAGAGCGCCCCGGTGTTGTCGGACGGGTGACCCCGGTCGCGTGATGGAGGTCTCCGACCGTGCATCGCCCGTCGGTGGGCTTGGTGCGTTCGGGGGATGCCCGGTGCGGATACGGTTGTCGCGTGCCGCGCCGCAACCGCCCCAAGCACACCGGAGAGCCCTCGACCCCCGGCGGCCACGGCTGGGCGCGGTCCGAGACGGGGGCGGACGGCGAGTGGCTGGTCCGCACCATCTCCGGCGCGGCCACCACGAAGACCTACCGCTGCCCCGGCTGCGACCACGAGATCCGGCCCGGCACCCCGCACGTGGTGGCCTGGCCCGCCGCCGACTACGGCTCGGTGGAGGACCGCAGGCACTGGCACCAGTCCTGCTGGAACGCCCGCGCCCGGCGGGGGCCCTCGTCCCGGCGCTGGTAATCCCTGCGCTGGTGGTCCCTGCGCTGGTGGTCCCTGCGCCGGTGGCGGCCACCCGGTCCGCGCGGGCTCACGGCCTGCGGTAGACGAGCAGCTCGCCCTCCTCCGGGTCCAGCTCCACGGCGCCGCTGCGCGCCAGGCCCAGCTTCTCCGCCACGCGCTGGGCCGGGGTGTTCTCCGGGGCGGTGACGACCACCGGTGGCAGGTCCGGGTGGCTGACCGCCGCCCGCTCCAGGGACGCGCGCGCCATCTCGGTCGCGTAGCCCCGCCCCCAGTGCCGCGGGCGGAAGCTGTACGACAGGTTCAGCACCCGCTCGCCGCCCACCGCGTGCACGCGCAGGCCGCCCACGCCGAGCAGCTCCCCGCTCTCCCGCGAGAGCACCGCCCAGTAGCCGATGCCGTCGTCGCGCCAGTGCTCCCGCCAGCTCGCCAGCAGCTCCGCCACCTCCCGCGGCGTCCTCGGGCGCGCCGGGTTGTGCGCGTGCGCCTCCGGGTCGGTCAGCACCTCGGTCACCGCGGCCAGGTCGGCGTCGGTGGTCCTGCGCAGCAGCAGGCGCCCGGTCAGCACCTGGTCCGGGTAGCGCGCCGGGTGATCGGTCATGCGGCGACGGTAGCGGCGGGGTCTGACAGATTGGGGGGCGTGGAAACCTCGCCGCTCGTCCTGCTGCACGCCTTCCCCGTCGACTCCCGCATGTGGGACGGGGTCCGCGAACGCCTCGCCCCGATCACGCCCGACCAGCGCGCGGGCGGCGAGCCCGACCTGGCGGGCGCGGCCCGGCGGGTGCTGGCGGAGCTGGACGGGCGGGGGATCGGGCGGGTGGTGCTCGGCGGGTGCTCGATGGGCGGGTACGTCGCGATGGCGCTGCTGCGGATCGCGCCCGAGCGGGTGGCCGGGCTGGTGCTGGTCGACACCAAGGCGGTCGCCGACGCGGAGGAGGCGCGGGACAAGCGGCTGGCGGTGGCGCGCGAGGTCGACGAGCACGGGGTCGGCGCGGTGGTCGGCTCGGTGAGCGGGCTGCTCGCGCCCGGATCGCCGCTGGTGGACGAGGTGCGGGCGGTGGTGCTGGGGCAGCGCGCCGAGGACGTGGCCTGGGCGCAGCGGGCGATGGCGGCCCGGCCCGACTCGACGGCGCTGCTGCGGGAGGCGGACGTGCCGAAGCTGGTCGTGGTCGGCGAGCGCGACGCGGTCACGCCGCCGGAGGGGGCGCGGGCGCTGGCGGGGGAGATCGGGGCGACCTGCGTGGAGCTGGCCGGGGTGGGGCACCTGGCGCCCTGGGAGGCGCCCGAGGCTTTCGCGGACGCGGTGCTGGACTGGCGGCGCGCGACGGGCGTGTGAGGGCCTGACCAGGCCGAGGACCCGCGTCGGCCGGCCCCCCGGACGCGAAGAGGCCCC